>CAZEMX010000041.1:0-13804 GCA_964513415.1 uncultured Nitrososphaerota archaeon | reverse complement strand
GAGGCTGGTAAGCGCCGGGCCAGAGACGACAATCGAGCCGTTCGACACACCGGCAGACACGCCGCCAGTGCCCTGCACGATGATGGAGCTAAGTGCAATCGTGCCGCTGCTGCTCTGAGTCGTGTTGCCAGTGGCGTAGAACGTGCCGGTATTGACACCACCCCCGCCGTTCGCCGCGCTCAGGTCAAGACGAAGGCCGTTGGAGTTCAGCGTCATCGACGCCGAGGCGTTCGTGCCGTTGAACGTGGTTCCCGTGCCCGCGTATCCGGCAGCGTTCAGGCTCAGGCCAGAGCTGTTGACCGTCCACGTGACGTTCGTCTGAGCGGTGTTCAGGCCAATCGCGTCATTCGATGCGCGAGCCGTGGTCAGGCCGTTGTGGGAAGCCGTGACCTGAGTCGAGCCAGACATCCCGAAGGTGATGCCGTTGCTGTTCTCAAACTTTATCGTGCCAAGACTCGTGCCGGTCTGAGTACCAGCCGCGATGACGTTCCCACCATCCCCGGCGCCACCGCCGGACGGGACGGAGATGACTACCGATCCGTTCGATAGGCCGACCGATGCAACGCCAGCACCTTGGATCTGGAGAGCGTTAAGGTTGACGGTTCCGCTGCTGTTCTGGGTGGTGTTGGAGACGGCGCTAACCGTAACGGTGCCAACACCCAGGCTGATGGTCGATCCGTTGGAGCTTGCGGACAGGGCTCCAGTGGCGGCAAGACTCGTGAGATCAGGGCCTGAAACGACGATGGAGCCATTGGAGATGCCCGCAGAGATACCGCCAGCCCCACGGACGATCATGGAGCTGAGCGCCATGGTGCCCGTGCTGCTTTGGGTCGTGTTGCCCGTAGCGTACAGAGTCGCCGTAGCCGCTCCACCAGCCGCAGCAGCGCTCAGGCTCAGCGTCAGCCCAGCCGAGTTGCTTGCAGTCGTCCCGCTCAGATTCGTGAGCGCAAGCGTCGGGCTGCCGTGGCTATGGTTGGACGAAGCGTAGTCCGTCTTGACCGTGCCGAACAGGCCTTGAGTGCCGGTCGAGAAGCTAACCCCGTTGGAGTTCGCGAAGGTAAGCGTCTGGAACGCAGCAGAGCCGTTGCCGGCCGAATACGCTTGATTGCTCTGCGAGGTCAGGCCGTTGTGGGAGGCAGTGACCGTGGAGACGTTGGTGCCGAACGTCAGCCCGTTGGAGTTGGACAGGACAAAGGCCGTCTGAACGGGGGCAGAGAACACCAGCGTATCGGCATTCCCGCTCAGAGTGACAGCGCCAGCACCCTCGAAGACGATGTTCGTCCCGGACAGCGTGGACGCACCAACGGTGTTCCCGCCGATGGTCATGAACTGGTTGTGAGCCGAGTTCCAGTCAAGCGGGCGCACCAAGTCCGTCGCAGCCGCAGTGGTGGTCACTCCAGCGGAGTTGAACACCGTAACGGTGCCCGTCATGTTGGCGACGGGGTTGGACTTGACGTGAGAAACGGCCATTACTGCGCGATTTCAGAGTGCGACGGACGGCCATCGGGGCCACGGACAAGCACGCGCTTGGCCTTGACCGCCTGCTCGATGCTCTTTTGTCCTTCTGCGACTTGCTTTTGCATGTCGGTGAGTTGCTTCAATGCTCCAGCTACCTGATCCAGCGCCTTCTGCATGCTCTGGATCTGCGTGCCGGTCTGCTTGTCGGGCTTCTTGGCCATGTCTTGGAGTTCTGCCTGGCTCTGACGGTCTGCCTGCTTCTGGGCAGCGTCATGGCCGATCTTCAGTTGCTCGCTCTGGCTCTGCGTCTGAGCGTTCAGGCCAGCGATGGTCAACTTGGTGTTGTTGTCCTGATCGTTGGTGTACTTGCCAAGCTCGGCCTGAAGTTGGGCCTTCCACTCTTCCAATGCGAGGCGCTGCTGCTCAAGTTGTGCGTCGAACTGAGCCTTGAGGCGCTCACGCTCGGCGTCGCGCATGTCGTTGGACTCTTGGAGTTGCAGTTGAGCCTGAAGCTTCTGCATCTCGATCTGAGCCTGCTGACGAGCCAACTCAAGCTGCACTTGGGCCTTGCCCTGCTCGATCATCATCTGAGCCTGAGCCTTGGCCTGTTCCTTCAGCACCTCAGGCGGCGGGCCAGGATCAGGCATCGGCTCAACCTGTGGATCAGCCCAGAACTCGTTGTGGTCTTTGTAGCCAGCCGCTTGGGTCAGGCGCTTGAGTGCGTTGTAAATCTTGCTCGGGTTCGCCAACCCAACCTGCATCGCAAGCTGCTGAATCTGGAGAACTTGCGTCAGGAAGGCGATCTGTTGCGGCTTGTCCCCAGCACCCAGGCCAACAGCAATGCTCATGTCCGCACGCTTCACCCACTGGCGGGGATCGACTACAACCCATTGGTTGCGGAGGCGGACAACCTCGGCCTTGCGGGCGTGCTTGAGGGTCAGGGCGTGTACGACTTGGAACAGCGCCTTGACGCCAGTCTCAGCGAAGATGCGGGCGATGAACTTGATGCGCTGCTGTGCCGCGCTCATAAGCATCTGAGCCCCGGTGGCGGTCTTGTTGAGCGTGTTCGGGTCGAGACCTTGGGCCTGCTCGTTCACACCCGTGCGCTTCTGGCTGATCCGGTCCACGTACTCCATCAGGGGCACGGAGTCCATGGCCGGATTGCCTTGGATCAGCGGTGCGATAGCGTTCTGCACCGGGCCATCCACACGCACCACGCCACCCGGACGACTCACGAGCATGTCGTCAAGGTTCACCTGATTCACGTCGATGGCGAACCGGCCGTTGTTGCTCAGGTACTGGTTATCCAGCGTTCCACGAAGGAGCGCGGTCTTGATGTCTTGGAGGTCTGTAACCGCGTCAGCGACGCTCAGTCCAACGTGCTGGTGAGGCAGAGGGGTGGGACACTTGGCAACGAGGGTGACCAGATCACACTCTTCGTCTTCAAGGATGGTCTTCCCAACGACGACCACACGACGCAACTCGGTACGACCGTCATCATTGGAGTCATAGCGAATCCAGACATTCCGAACCCGAAGCCTGCGGGCAGCGGGGGAAGACTCTTCGCCCTCGTTGTTTCGGAACGGGTTGAAGTCGTCACGGAGCGATTCCTCCCATTGCTGCGTGCTGTCGGCGTCGTCTTGAAGGTCGTCGTCAACCTCGAATCCTTCATCCCGAAGCTCGGAGATGGTCTTGTATTCCCAGTATTCGAGGAAGTCGAGGCGCGGGTCTTGCAGGTTAAGACCACGAGCGTTGTGAGACACGAGCACGCGCTCAGGCGGCACGTTCTCGATCTTGACGCATCCGTACTCTTTGACGCGCTCTAGCTCAACCTCGAAGCCTTCTTCTTCCTGCTCCAGCTTGACGATCTGGACGGACGGGTCTTGAGAGAGCAGAGCCACCTCATCCTCGGTCAGCCCTTCGTACTTCTCCTTGGTCCGGTCCTCGCGCTCATCCCAGTAAGCGATGACGTAGCCGGTCTTCTGGAGCAGGGCATCGTGCGCCCAGCTATACCAGACGGTGAACCAGTCGTTCTTCTCAGTGATGACCCAATTGACGAACTCGGTCTCTTGCTCAGCGGCGGCTACATCCTCCGGGCCGGTGGGATTGAACATCACCACCTGATCGCCGCCGCAGAAGATGTCCGAAAGCTGCGGCTTGATCCACTCGACCGTGTCCCACACGTCACGAGAGATGACCTGAGAGCGGCCCTGCACCTCGTTGCCCATCGGGTTGCCGAGGTAGTAGTCCAGCGCCTTGGTGCGTTCCTCGGACAGATTGCCGTAGCTATCGGCCAGCGTCTCGTGACGCTCAATCGCTGCCAACAGGCTTTCGGTCTTCATTCTTGGGTCTTCCGGGTCCGCGTTTCTGCTCTAGTGCAATCACTCGGTCTGTCAGCTTGTCAATCAGTGCGGCTTGGCGAAGCAGTGAGCTGCTGCTCATTTCAAGCAGGCGCTTCAGGTCTTCGATGTCCTTGACCATCTGAGCGTGCTGAATCGCTCGCGTGATTGCGCTCATACGATCCCCATGTCTGGATACTTGATCGGGGCGAACTTCTTGCTGTTCGGCTCTTCGTAGGCAACCGCCATCAGGCCAAATGCGTCCGCTCCGTGGCTGGCCCAGTCGTGCTCAGGGCCGAGGCCGACGTTTCGCTCCGGGTCTTTCTTTTCGTGATACCAGCCAAGAGCATCCCGGCCAGCACTGGTGGTGTCTTCGTTGAACCACATGGACGGGAACAGGCGCCGCCCTGCCTCGATGCGGGCCTTTGCTGCGCCTTTGCCTTGGTTCGGGACCACTGTGACCTTGTAGCCAGCCTGCTTGAGCGCTGACTCGTAGCTGACGGCATACACCTTGTCTTGAGTGGCGCCGTCATGGGGCAGCCAGAACTGTGCCCTGTCCTTGGTGTAGCCACGCTCACGGCACCAGGCCAAGTGAGCGTCTAGCGGCTGTCCTACGGCTTCGTAGTAGTCCAGCACGCGGACTTCTCTGCCTACGAACTGAGACACCCACATGGCGAAGGCATCAGCCTTTGCACCCGTACCGCCAATGTCGCAGAACAGACGATAGGTCATGAGCGGGTCTGGAGACACCCTGCCGATCCGGCCGTCTGCCTTGGCTTTGTTCAGGCTCGCGGCGTAGTAAGCGCCATCCACGATGCTCTGGAAGTCGCCTTCCCAGATGTGGGCGTACTGATCGGGCCTGGCCTTGAAATCGCGCTGTCTCTGTCGCTCCAGCTTGTCGGGGAAGGCTGGGTTGTCCTTCCAGTTCAGTTCCACGCACTTGACCATCGGGTCTGTGCTCTGCCTGAACCGGCTTTCAACCGCTGCGTGCTTGTTGCGCGGGTTCCACGTTACCCACAGTTCCGCGTTCCAGTCGCCGCCCTCTTCACGCAGCGTAGGCTCTACGATGTCCCATGCGTCAGCGGTGACGGGCTCGGCCTCGTCTACCCACAGCAGGAGAATCCGCCCCTTGGACTTGATGGACATGATGTTCCGATCAAGGCCCGAGAAGCTGAACGCGATCCGCCCATCCTTGCTTTTGATGTAGCGGTCGCCTATCTCGTAGTAGCTGGCAAGGAACGGCTCTTCCTCGATGGCGCGTTTGCACTCTTCAAGGGATGAGTCGTCCAGGCTGTTCATGAACTGGCGAGCGCAGAGGATGATTCCCCTGTCTCCAGCCATGCCGTGGATGTACCCACGTACCGCAGCCATCTTTGCGAATGAGCGAGTCTTACCCGACCCACGCCCACCGTATGCGCCTCTTACGTCTGCCTTTCCTTCAAAGACAGGGATCAGCTTCGGGGGAAGCTGGATTTGGACTGTGGTCACTTCAGAGCGGTTAGCTCGATGCGATGCACAGTCTGGAGCGGGTTCTCGCTATCCCCCGAGACGGTCACGGCACTCAGGTCCGCAACGCTCTTGCGCAACAGAATCTCGATGGCTTTCATCCGCGTCATCGACAAGTCACCATCGCCCGTAAGTGCATGTTTTTGCAGCACATTTATGAGCTGAGTGGCCTGAATCTTCTTGCGGATGTCTTCCTGATGGAGTTTGTTGAGCCGTGCGGCCATTGGCGACTCCCCTTACGGGTGTGGTCTGTGGATAACTGCCCGAGAGCGCAACGTCTACCCCGCCGTCTAGATCGGCGAACGCTCTACGTGTTGTGGGTTCGGGCTGAGGGGTGGCCCAGCGATCGCTGATTTCGTGGGAGGAGACGAAAGGAGGGTGTCAGCGACGCCGGGCCGAAACTGCTGCATCCATCCCGGAGCAGCGTTCCGCTGACTGGCACCTAGCCCTCCGAGTGGATGGCCTCGATCTTATGCCTTCGCGCATCGGGTTGCGCGGAGACTAACACATTCAATTCCGAATTGGAAGATCAAAGTGCAACTTTTTCTTCTCCGACCAATACGCGCTTCACCGCTTCCAAGTCGACCTGTTCAACCTTCGGTTTCGGCATTAAACGCCCCTGTTGCACAACATCTGCCGTCCTGCATCAATCAGATGCTTCATCCCTTCCAGCGACTCTCCCAGCGCCTTTGCTGCCTTCCTGGGGTGCGATCTGCTCATGTAGTTCCACGAGATTGCAATGCGGTGCTTCTCTGGCAGAGCCGAAACACCTTTCTGCACACGCTGGGCATCTAGTGGGTCAACTGCGGGCGCTTTGTTTGCCGAGTCTTCCCATTGCTCTGTACTCCGATACATGCGGAACATCGGGGCGCAGGGAGCAAAGCCGAGTCCGTCGCGCCCATTGGCCCAGATGCTCCAGTTTCGGAGTCGTGCATCCATGGTCTGGTGCTTTGGGTCCACCGCGTTGAAGTCCACGTATCTGCTCAAGCCTTAGCCCTCCACTCCAGCCGCGCCATGACAACCTCGTCATCCGCCTGGCTGTATCTGTCGCACACCCATCCGAATGGATGGAACGTTGCCCGCCACTTGCTTAGCCCGCAGTTCACATAGCCTTGCTTTGCCATTTTCCGAAGGCTCCTGTCTCGCTTTGGGTCTTTGGCGTCACGCAGAAGGCCATGGCAGCAGGTGATGCATTCACGACTGCAAGCCACGGATGATTTCCGCCAACACCTCACCGAAGCTATTCTCGTCTCCGGGGATGGCTACTCCTAGCATGTAGTTCCAGCCGCTCAGGTCTACGGTGATAACTCGGCGGCTACCGTGTAACGTGGTCTTGAAGTAGCCCATGCCTCTGTGTTCTTCCCATGAGCTGTCTTTTGCTTCTGGGCAGTAGTGCTGGATGGCGTGGACTACTTCGGAGGCGTTCACACAGATTCCTCCAGAGCCTGTATCGCCTCCTCAGGCGTCGATACAAGCCACACCTTGCCACCGCACCACCGGCTGATCCACTCGCGTTGATGCTCGGTGAGCTTCTTCTCAATGGAGCCGCCGGGCCGTTTCACCTCGATCAGCACGGTTTTCCCGGCGTATCCGCACACCAAATCCGGGAACCCTCCACCCATGCGGGAAGAGTCTTGAACGTAGGCCCCGTGCGCCCTGAGTGCTTGCACGATTTCCCCGTGATTGGCGTCTACGCGGGCTGCGCGCCTCACCACCACCCCAGCGCAGTACCGAAGACGAAAGCAAAGATGCCGCAGCACACCGCGTAGACGATCCAGCTTCCCATTGCCTCCACGTTGTGGAGGTCCTCTTCCAGCGACCCTGGCTCTGTCGGGATGTAGTCAACGCCTAGGCCGGCTTCTTGCATTTCGTCGCGCATGGTTGGCTCCCGTCTATAAGGGGATCGAATCGTCTTCGTCGCGTGAACGTCTTTGCTGCTTTTGCGGCGCCGATTGCTGCTTCTGCTGCTTCGGCTTGAAGCTGAAGCTCATCCAGCGCCGCCCGCTCTCGGCGGTCTTCAGCCATGCGTCCATGAAATAGGCCTGCCCGTCAATGAGCGCATCGCCGGAATAGTCCGGGTGCTTGTCGCTCTTCTTGTCTTCGTTCTTGAAGAGCCGCCCGCTGTTGTCTCGCGTCTCGTAAGCCATCATTCCTCCTTGCCGATGAGTTCAAGCAACTTTGGCCCGGCTCGCCATAGTCGCGGATGCGTCTTGATGGTCGGCTTCAAGTAGCCGTCTCGTGTCAGGCACTTGAGCGCTTCATAAGCTGTGCGTCGGTCGCTGAACCCGAACTTGATGGTGACATCTGGTGCAGACATCTCCTCGTCAGGATTGGCAGCGAAGAACGCCACGATGGGAACCTGCGCAGAGTGCTTGATGCCGCGCCCTACGCTCATTTGCGCTTCTCCTCGCATGCCTTACACGAAAACAGGTTGCGCAGAGGCCCACGCATCTTCCCGCCGCTGCGCTCTTTGCGCTGGTGGAAAAAGAAGCAAAGCGGCCAGATAGGAAGACCTTCTCCTGCGTAGCGGAAAGCGGTGTCCTTGGGGCGTTTGATGTCGTCGCTGCTCATGCCACGCGCCTCAGTTTCTTAGCCAGTTCCTTCAACTCATGAGGTGGCGCGGTGAACTCTCGCTTGTCGTGCTCCTGAAGCCACTCGTTCTTTCCCGCTGTCGGAGCGCGCTCGATGTACTTCTCCTTTGCAGGCCACACTGATCGCCAGCCCATGAGCGTTGACTGATCCAGCGCCGCGTTAGGGCAGTGTCCTGCGTCCTTGATGCGCTGAAGCTCCACCACGATCATCTGAGCCGCCCTGTCAGTGAATGGCACCTTGCGCATGCTCCTGCGCATCTCGACGAAGCCGGCCCATGCCTCGGGATCTATCCATGTCGGAAGGCTCAGCGGACCCATGAATCACTCCCCCATGTCCGGCCAAAACGAACGTCTTGGATAGTTGACGGGTTCACCCCGTAGCGCTGCGCCAGAACCCGCGATGGCTCATCGCTAAGGCGGATGGCTTGAACGTGTTCGTGCAGCTTGGCCTGTCCCGACTTGATAACGGCGCGGCGCATCGACTCGCTATCTACGATCCGGCGCCCTGCCTTGATGGTCTTGCGGTTGATCTCCCCGTAGGTCATCGCCCGCAGGCATTTCGGAGAGATGCACAGCGGGTTGCAGCACTTGGTGGTGACGCGCTTGTTTTTGTGGACAGGCTTTCCGAGAAGAGTCTCGAAGACGTAGCGCCGCACCTTGACGCACTTGCAGTCAACACGAGCAATCGGGTTGCCGTCGCCGTTGCAGCCGAGGTTCCACAGCAGGCAGTCGCCCTCCTCTGTGGCGTAGTGGTGCAGGTTATCGAGCGTTAGCTTCATGCTTCGGCTTTACCTTTGCTTGACCAGTCAACATCGCGGCCAGTCGTTCGGCGTGGCACTTGGCGCATCGATACTGGCGGCCAATTCCTACACCGCCAGTCTGGTAATGCTTCCGGCACTTACCGCAGAACATCAGCAGCCTCGTACATAGTTGCGTCCTCGCCACACTTGCCGCCGTCTCTGGCATCGATGCAGTACGCGAATCGTCCTCGTCCACGCACAGGAGAAGCGGCGCAGCGCCAGATTGTGCCCGGTTTGTCCTGCCTTGCGTCGTTTTGGACTAGGCGGTGTTTGCATGCCTGGCACTTCTCGCGCATGGACTCCCAATCGGTGTAACTCATGCGACGATGGTAGGCGCGTCGCGCTCTTTGTCCACTAGGGCAAACCCTTACCTATTGCATATGGCCGACACTTGGCCTATGATGATTCCGTCTGCGTGCCAGCGCGGTAGTGTGTTCCGGGGCCTTGAGCTTCGGCCGAAACCTTCGGGGGCTTCCTGCTGGCACAGGAGCATCGGTCGAGACTCAAGGCCCTTTCTCTTTGCAGATCGGACGACACTCGTTAGGAGCGGGCCTGCATGGGCTGCCTGTCAGAAACACCGGCCCTCGTACACCCCGAGGCGAGCCGTGCGGCCTGTCAGCGAGGGACCGCAGATGCCAGCCGGCAAGTGGTGAAGACAAACGGCTGTGCGGATGGAATCGCTGCCTATTGGTGCGCTGGGAGGGTGTTTTTAGGTTGCTTCCGGTTGGCTTATAGGCTCTTCACACTCGGTGAAGCTCAATAGAGTCCGGGCAGGCATGAAAGACATGCAGCAACCTAACAGCATCCTCTGGGCGAGGGAAGACAGAAGCCAGTCATGGGCTGTCACCCTTGGGGAAGCTATGCCTAGAGCACAAGCACATAGGGTTTCCACCTATAGCCAGCGCATCAACGGCGAACGATGATTGATGGCATAGGAGGACACATGCAACTTGACTTGCTGGAAACGCCTGCGCAACCAGGCAGCATCATCGAACAGTGCGAATGGGCAATCCTTCGCATTCCTCACCTGCCGCTGGACGAGCGCGTCGAGACGATCAACAAGCTGCGGCGCATGCTACACGAGGTGAGCCCGTTCTCTACCGAGCCCGTCGACTTCGTGGAATGGGTCAAGGCCGAAGAGGTGCAGGCCAACGACTACAACCCGAATACCGTCGCCCCTCCTGAGATGGAGCTTCTGCGCGTCTCGATCATGGCCGATGGCTACACGCAGCCCATCGTGACCATGCCTGAGGACGGCAAGCGCACCGTGATCGACGGGTTCCACCGCAACCGCGTCGGCAAGGAATGCAATGACGTGCGCGAGCGCGTTAAGGGTTACCTGCCCGTGGTTCGCATCCGAACCGAGCAGGAGGATCGCGGCGACCGCATGGCTTCGACCATCCGCCACAACCGTGCGCGAGGAAAGCACAAGGTCGAGGCGATGACTGACATTGTTGTGGAACTGAAGCGCCGCAACTGGACCGACGAGAAGATCGCCAAGAATCTCGGCATGGACGCAGACGAAGTGCTGCGCCTTAGCCAGATCAGTGGAATCGCCGAGGTCTTCAAGGATCAAGAATTCTCGATGGCGTGGGAGGTCGGCAAAGAGGGCGAAGGAGAGATTCTCTCCGACGTGATCGCCGACTTTGAGGCGGACGACAAGGTGCGCATCTATCACACATGGGACAAGTGGGAGTGCTACCGGGCCGGGTTCTACAAAGAGCGCCCGGACGGCATGACGCAGGATGAAGGCGAGGAAATGTATCGGACATTTCTCGCGGACATTTCTCGCTTTGAGGCGTCATTGCAGGCGGTCATCACAGAGTGGCCTTTTTCCTGCGAGCACTACCTCACAAACGACCGCATGAACCGCATTGCGTGGCTCGGCCAGGCTTCGGTGGCCTATGCGTTAGGAATCCCGTCATGCTGTCGCGGAGGCTATAACCGCCTCACCGAAGAACATAAGAAAGCTGCCGATGAAATGGCTCTGGCCTACCTGAACAAGTGGCTTGTTGCGCATGGGCGAGAGGCCGTGGACTTTGAGCAGGCTGGCGGTCGAACGGAAGCGGAGTTGTACTGATGGCCATCGTCAAGAAACCCATCGGCATCAACGTGCTTCAGGCGGCGCGCGAGCGCATCGCGTACACGTTCGATCACTTCGAGGCCATCTACATTTCGTTCAGCGCCGGCAAGGATTCCAGCGTGATGATGCACCTTGTCATGGACGAGGCGATCAAGCGAGATCGCAAGGTTGGGGTCCTGCTGATTGACCTTGAAGCGCAGTACACACTGACCATCAAGCACGCTCAGGAAATGTTCGCCATGTACGCGAACAACATCGAGCTTTACTGGGTGTGTCTTCCGATCAAGCTTCGCAACGCGGTGAGCAACTATGAGCCAGTCTGGTGCGCTTGGGACCCTGACCGAAAAGCCGACTGGGTTCGTCCCATGCCGGAAGGACTGGGAGTCATTTCCGATTCATCGTTCTTTGATTTCTTCGAGCCTCGCATGGAGTTCGAAGAGTTCATCGAGCTGTTTGCAGTCTGGTACTCCAAAGGACGCGACACCGCAGCCTTCATCGGCATCCGATCAGACGAAAGCCTGAACCGCTTCCGGACCATCGCGGTTTGGGACAAGGAGATGCACTTTGGCAAGCGCTGGACAACCAAGGTCATCGACAAGACGTACAACGTCTACCCAATCTATGACTGGCACGTCAACGACATTTGGCGCTATCACGCCATGTTCCCACAGAAGCCGCACAACGAGGTATATGACCGCATGCGCCTTGCGGGCGTTTCCCTGCACCAGATGCGCCTTTGCCAGCCCTACGGAGACGATCAGCGGCGCGGCCTGTGGCTGTATCACCTGATTGAGCCGCAGACTTGGGGCAAGCTGATTGCCCGCGTCAACGGGGCCAACTCTGGCGCCTTGTACGTTGAGGAAAGCGGAAACGTCACCGGCTACGCGAAGATCACGCTACCTCCTGGTCACACGTGGCGCAGCTTCTGCAATCTCATGCTTGCCACCATGCCGAAGGTAACGCGAGACCACTACACCAAGCGCTTCCGCGAGTGGCTGCTTGGGTGGCACAAACGCGGCTATCGGAATGGCATTCCAGACTACGCGCCGCCCGAGCTTGAGAAGAAGTATTGGGCTCCTAGCTGGCGGCGCATGTGCAAAGTTCTTCTGCGCAACGACTGGTGGTGCAAGGGCCTTGGGCTTCAGCAGCCGAAGAGCGCCGCGTACAGCCGCTACATGGAACTCAAGCGGGGCAAGGCATGAATCAGGGTGTCTACGTGCTACTCAAGACTCGCATGGAAGAGCAGGATGCACGCTACGGACCATTCGCCTCCACCCAGGAAGCGCTAGGAGTCTGCCTTGAGAAATGGGACGAACTCCGCGCGGCGATCCACGCAAACGACCTCGACGCGGTGCAGAAAGAGTGCCTAGACCTCGCTGCGCCGCTGATGCGCTTGGCCGAACAGCTTTTCGTCAACCAGCGTTTGCGCCGACGCAGCATAAAAGAGGATGCAGAGGGTAAACCCTAATTGGCAAACCTCACCACAGCGCCGATGATTCACTCATGCGCTCCACGGTACGGGGCGCGGGAGAACAGAGATGACCCCACAAGCAGCACGCCAGGTCCAAACGCTTCTGGACAGCCGCGACCAGATGCCTGGTGTCGAAGTGACCGAGCTTCCTGCTGGCGAAGGCTGGCTCATGTTCCAGCTCGAGTGCCGGTTGCAGGAGTGGGAAGACACGCAGCCGATGGAAGCACACCAGCATGTGTATGGGAGGCTGGCATGACCGACATCCAATCCGCCATTCGCGCCCTCCCCCGCAACGCAGACACCCTCAAGACTCTGCTGATCGCTGTGGACTGCTACGCCGCTGACCTGTACCGAGCAAGCCATGACGCAGACCTTGGCGCTGTGTCTGATCTGCTGACGGAAGCTTTCGCGGCTTTTGAGGCATACGAGGAAAGCAACAGTCTTGTGCAGCCGCTGACCCGCGAGGAATGGCGCGATGAGCAGGCGGGGATGGATGGATACAAGGAGGTGGCATGAAGCCCCAAACCTTCTGCGACGCTCTCTTCGCAACCTTCCTCGGCTTGATGGGAGCGCTTGCGCTGATCCATTGGGCGCTGACTGCAAACGTGGTGAACGCATGAACCTACACGGAGTCTTAACAGATGAAGACATCGAAGCTCTACGCGCCCGCAATGCCGAGCGCTGCGCCAAAGCGATTCAAGCACTCGGCCATCGGTGGGTTCTGGCGGCGACTCGTGGAGTTCCGGGAGACGTACGCGCTGTACCGCAAGTTCGGGAACGCTCGGATTCTGTCCGCCAGGATGGCTCGGGATATCGCTTTCAAGCCTCTACCGTTTTGATGAGGGTCGCATGAACGTCTATCAACGCCTGAACCAAGCCCGCGAGAAGTTCCACTCGCTCAAGCTGGAGAAGACCGGCCACAACAAGTTCGCCGGCTACTACTACTTTGAGCTTGGCGACTTCCTTGTCCCGGCACTCAAGGTTTTTCGTGATGCTGGCTTGTGCGCCACGGTCAGTTTCAACACTGACAATGCGTGCATGACCATCCGCAACGTCGAGAAGCCGGAAGAGTTCCTGTCCATCTACAGCCCGATGGGCTCGGCGGCTCTGAAGGGGTGCCACGAGGTGCAGAACATCGGCGCGGTGGAGACGTACCAGCGTCGTTACCTGTGGGTAGCCGCGCTGGAGATTGTCGAGCACGACGCGCTGGACGCCACTACGGGCAAGGACAAGCCGGAGCCCAAGAAGGCGTTCGCAGCCCCGCACAAGCCCACCGATGGCGCGATGGAATCCCTGCCTCAAGACCAGCAGGAATACATCCGCGAACTGGCCGCTGACGTTGTGGAGGTCATGAAGTCGTGTGGACAGGCGGAAGCGTTCGACCGTATCGAGATTGAACAACTCGACAACATGCAGATGGTCGCGCTGTGGTCGCTGCTGGACAGCAAGACGCGCTCCGCCCTCAAGGTTGAGAAGGGCCTGCGGATCGGGGCGGCGTAGTGCAGTCGAAGAACAAGCCAGCGCCGACAGCGGCAGAGCGCGAGCACATCGAGCGC
>CAZEMX010000040.1:0-13989 GCA_964513415.1 uncultured Nitrososphaerota archaeon | reverse complement strand
GAACTGGATCACTGATCATATCTTGACGTTGGGTTATCGGCTCTTGGTCAATCATTCGTTGACTCATGGCAAAGATCACTCCTATGGTTGTCATTATACAGACGACAACGAGGATCAGATCGCACAACAGATAATGATCCGTAATGAAATTGTCCAACCTTTGATGGTCATCGAGGAAGTCATCTATTCGTCTCATTTTGATCTCCTATCGGCCTTCACCAGGAAGGATAGTTAGAACATAAAAGGGAATAGAGGCCCCGTTCGTCGAGACACGCCATCTTCGTCATCAGAATCGGAATCTCCATAGGACATTGCTTCCCATTCACCCTTACTGCTTCCATCATCAATCGAATCCATAGATTCAGAAGGCTCCGAGTATTCTATTATTCCATAACCACGCTTGTCATTCCCAAAACTTGCGCCCCATCCGTAAGATGCAGTGCCGATTATCCCTTTGTCTTGATCCACTAATTCCTTCCATGTCTTATCCCAGGACTTCTCGACCATAGCGGGCCTTGCCCAGGTTACCCAGGCCATAATCGCCCCAAATCCAATAAAGAGCAGGGAACCAATGAGAATTAAGAGCCAATAGGGAATCGGTTTTCTTTCCATTCTTTTATCTCCTCGCGAATCTGTTCGACATCCGAACCGAGAGAGGGTCCGATAACATTTGCACAACACACCCTCCCTCTCTATTGAGGTCTGACCACGGTACACCCCCCGCATCTTCCATCACGCCATAGATCACTACGCGCCAACTCTCACTGAACACATCTCCCCTCTCTAGGTTGACCCGCACGCCTCGATGACTACCCACAGTAGACCCTGGCAACAGCAGCGCATAGGGGGTCAACTCCGCGTCCACCCCAATTCTAATCACAGGCGCGCCACGCCACGCCTTGCCATAATAGGGACTGTCGGGTTCGGAGTATCGGGGCAAGATATAGCGGTAATAGGTCGCACCGGGGACCGTAAGGTCCGTTACCGCTACAATGATTTGACTCACCGCGCATTCCGATGGTTCTCCACCGCCCCCCATAATCTCGCGCCACGCGGTCCCGTCATAGACATAGACCTTGCCCTCAGTCGAGGAATATACCGTGCTTCCCACCACCGCGCTTTTTGTCTGGTCTCCGAGGTTTGATATTCTGGGGAGGTTCAGGAGATGCGTGAACTCTCCGGTAGGCGCGGTAATTGTGCCGGTCGCATCCCCCAGTTTGACATCGCCTATCAGCGGTTGCTGGATTTGTTTCCAGTTGATTTCTCGTTGTTGCGCCAGTGCCAACGTTGGAAGCGAGAGAATGAGAGATATGGCGAGGCGGGACATGGCATGATCTCCTACTGGAGATATAGGACGGCTATAGGATGGATAGCTCCTTGAGCACGCCCAACATGCGCTCGATACTCGCCTTTCGCCCGAAATTGCGTTCCAGCGCTTGCCGTGCGTTCCGGACCGCATCCGCCGCGTATGATCCTCCCCTCGCAAGTCCTTCCGCTACTTCGACCGCCTTCTGCAGGATCATGCCGGGTGAGCACCGGAGCGAGGGCCAGAGTAGATCCGATGTATCGGTCATATCAGAGCACACGCACGGGATGCCGAGTGATGCGCAGTCCATGAGCAGTCGCCCCTGGTGACCCTTGTTATCGGCAAACACGACCATGTGACAATTGGCCAAATGCCGCAAGAACAGGTGGTACGGCAGCCAGGTCGAAACGCAAGTGTGCTGGAACCTCATTGTTGAGGCCCAGGACCCGTCGATGCTATGTGCCAAGAGCCGCTCTTTCATGGTCTTGTCATTCGGTTCCTTGCCTCGCTCATAAGATTTCGGCACATTGAGAAACAGGAATTCCACCTTGTCTCCGAGCCTCGAATGGATCGCATACGCGGTCAAGAAACTTGCCTCGCATTGGGTCCAGACGAGGAAACCAACCCGCAAGGTATCGGTCAGTTTCGCCGCTACATGGGCCATGCCATCGACCGGGTACGGTACAGGAAGCCAGAGCACCTTCCGGTCCTCGAATATCGTCTTCCACAACGCGACATCAGACATCCGTGCGCATAAGATCGCATCGGACCTTTCGTAAAATTCCATTTCTTCTGGCCAAAACGTTCCACGTCTTTCAATGGCCTCGTACTGATGGAGACCATGAAATGCGCAGACCTTTGCGGTAGGATGCCGGTCCCTCAAATATGCAAAGATACGGCTCGAATTATTGGGTTGCCCGACCACAAAATACGCATCCGCTTCCGGGATATCGTCAAGCGTAAGCCCAGTCTTTGATCCAATATAGAACCGGAACTCAACGAGTGGACCAAGCAGATAGGGCCAGTACGTGTAGGTTGCTTCTACGATTGGATCGATCTGCTTGAGGCACGGCCCATCTTCCGGATCGATCATTACGACGCTTGTCATTGCGTTGTGCCCTGCTTTTCAGGATTTTCTTCTCTTGGTTCTTTCCACACAAGGCTTAAATCATCATCGTTCAGCCGTACAGTCCGCGTCAGGCCAGATATGCCCCGGTATTGGAGCACGTACTGGGCCGGACTCACGGCTACCGTCTCCCCATAATAGGACCTCAGCCCATCGAGAACGCGCACGGTATCGCCCGTTTCTACGATTCCGGGATTCCAGGTGGCAAGGGATAGATTCGCTCGCTGCGCCGCTTTAACGGGTTCGATGATTTCGGATACCGAGGCTCGTGGTACGAAACGGGCCTTCAACCTGTCCTGTATCTCGATTATGGCGTCGTTGGTCTCACGCCGCAACGCGATGTACCGCCTCCGCATCTCTCCATCGGTCACCGCTTCCATCATTTGGCGATAATAGGCTTGGCTACGGAACAAAGCATCGACCTCCCTGAGTTCCATGCCGATTGCCGTGCGGCCAGGCTCCGGTAGATTCTCCCAATACGTACCCTCCACATAAGCGTCCATCCCAAGTTGAGGTTCAGGACTCAAGTCCCGGCCGTCCGGCACAACCATTTCCAACCGGCACTTGCAATTCGAGAGGCATTCCGTATATCCGCTACGGGGAACGGCAGGAAGCGGGTTCGCCCCCACGCCAAACTTACTGTATGGATTCCCAGCCTCAAGCAATAGGCAATCGTCGCAATGCTCCGCAATACCGAGCATCCAGTAGATTTTCACATCGCTCGGCAGCGAAGCCGCAACCGAGAGATCGTACATACCGTCAAGCGTATCGCCATACATATCAAGTCTCTTCATGTAGGGCATCTTGCCTGTGCCGTCTCGTACGTCCCGCATAAATCCTTCTGCGAACTTGACCTCTTCCCTTACCGCGCCTCGATACGCGGCTATTTCTAGTTTGCCAAGTGGCTCATTTAGCCCGACCGTTTTTCGACCCAGGATCCAGCACTCTCGGAATCGGCTATCAATGATGTTCGTAATTTCTTCACGAAACTCCGCTTCCGTGCTTTTGCCGCTCGCGCCGCGTTGGATCGCCACCCATAGATCCCGTTTGTATCCCTCTTTTGCATCGCTTGCCTTTGCCTTGTATTCTTTCCGATCCCTGTGAGGCACGACAATGCGCCCCGTGACCGTGCGCAAGTCAATAGCTACTTGTTGCACGTTGGCGACGCGGTTTTTCCTTAGATCCTTGCTTTCGGCTATTATTCTGCACATGGTTATGTCCGAAGCAGAGACCCGGTATGCCCTGCCGGGGAGGGGGGTCCAGCACAAGCCTTACCGGGATCTCTGCTCCGAAACTCGTCTCATCAAATCTCGTGTATTCCAGTTGTCTCGTTCCAAGCCAACCAATTCCTCCGAAGGCCCGAACCGGCCATGTACTTTATGCTCCCACGCCAGTTTCGTGTCAAGCAAAAAACAGAGATCCCTCAACATGCGCTGCAGCTCTGAGCGGCCAAGCAATGAGGCCACCACGTTGTCCTGGACGTTGGCCCATTCTGACGCAGCTACAGGTTCCCGACTCATCGGTTCGGAGACCAGGCCATATTCCTCGACCTCTTCTTCTGATAGACCGAGCAATTTCACGTACACCCACTTGGCGGGTGGAGGGCCGTACATCGCGCCAAGGATTTCCGCCACCTTCGCCTTGAGTTCTTTTGTTTGCCAATCGATCAATTCGTCCTCAGTCCCTAGAGGCGGCCAGACGAACACGAACTCCACCTCGTTAGGATCAATGCCACGCAACAGAAGTTCAATCGTGTAAATCCTGTGCAAGCCCTGGCCATAAGATAGTTGTCCCCTGCGACACTTGCGGGCAAAGGCCACGTCTACGCGCGTAATCACATTCTTGCCGTTGACGTCGCTTGCGTCCCCGCCGCCAATGCTCTTTGGGATCTGTGCACCACCATAAAACTTGTCGCGGAAGTAGTTGACAACGTCGAGCATACCCCTAAAATTCGTTTGGCCCGTCAACTTGCTCACCGTGGCCTTTGAGTCTGGCCATGTGGGCATGACAATTTCCTCTTCCGGCGTGATAGGCGAACGGTCCAACCTCATGCGTCCTTCGGAGTCGAACGAGGTCCTAAACTTGATTTGTTTATAGAACTGCCTCGCATGTTCCATGCCTTCGGCGAGGCTCGTGTCCTCGCGCACGGGGACCTGGTACAGGGTCCGGTCACTGGCCCGGAGCAAGACCCCGATGCACAACGCATCCTCCAACATGAACCATTGCTTGATACAGCGGCGGAGCGGGTGGAGGAGAGACCGGCCATAGGCCTTGTCGGTACCGCCTTGTGACCTGAAGTGGACCATGTCGATATCGGAAAAGGTTTGGCCGCCCAAACCGTATGAAGAGCCGATGGATTGGACAAAGGTCTTTTCTGGATCTTCGATTCTTCCTCCCACAAAGTTGTACGATATAGTGTCTGGTGGAACGCGAACAATGGATGCGATTGTGTTGACCCCCTTGTTTGGAACCAGCTCGACGAACCTATCACCCAAATGGTATATGTCCCGAATCCCGCACCATGTATCGTCTTTTATTTTCGTAGCTTTTTCGAGCAACTGGAATGCAAATTTCGCCCCTGAATGTTCCGTATGAACCTCGTACGAATCGCCCAATGTCCCGGCAACAGAATTATCGGCGTATGTGTCGAGTACCGCCGTGACTTCCGGCATGTCCGCATCAAGCGCCAGGTATTCCTCGTACCGTTTCTTGCGGTCACCCTCGATTCTTGTTCGTTCCCAATAGTAGTGTTCCGACCCAAACCTCGCCGAACGTGGCACGGGGACCTGGCTTTGAGCCGGTTCCTTTGCCCCAAACAACTTACGTATTCGGTCCCATATTGTTACTCGTTCATCATCCATGGATCACACACCTCCACAAAGCCAGTCAGGGATCTGGATGGCGTCAAGGACCGGTTCCGGTTTCACGATAATGGGCGTGACATTCTCACTGGGCCGCAAGGCCCTGCGCATGAGGCCGTATACCACGCCGCACACCGCGTCGGCACTATCCTTGGAGCCTTTATGACCGATCGGGTTTTCCTCATCGAAAGAGGGATGATCAACTCTTCGTGTAATCGTATCGTATTTCAAGTGCTTCAGCTCGCGATGAACAACCGAATGCCGATATAGCGTGAGACGATCCTCTTGCAGGACCGAGAGCAAGGCATCCCATGGCGCGGTGTCCCGGTCCATAGAAATCTTTTCTACCTGTAGACCGAGGGCCTTGAGTTCTTGCAGCATTTGCAGGCTCTGCCATTGGTCCGCAGATGCCCTTATCTTGTATCCAATCGCTTTAAGGTCCGCCACGAAATCGCGAACGTCAGAGATCTGAACCTCGCCCTTTGGGCCTGGCACAATTTGGAGCATCAGTTCGATCACGATTGTGGGGACGCGAATGACTTGTTCCTTGCCTCGTATCGGCTCCACCTTACGTAGCTCGACCTTTTCAACAAACCCCATGGCAAGGCCGGTTGGATCGCCTCCGCGCTTCACGCCGAGGTCAACATGCAGATGCCGGATTTTCTCTGGGTACCGGCGAATCCGGCCATTTGAATCCAGCAAGTAGTCGAGGTCAAGGCCGAATGACCGGCCTAGATCTGTTGATTCTGCATTTGCCGGGTGTCTCAATGGAAGGGGCACTACCTGGTCCCCATCCGGAGTCCTGACGGTAATCGTGGCGTTTTCCGCTCGCTCGTAGGCTCGGTCGAGCATTGTGCGGTCTCGAATCAACACGGTGCGAGCAATCGTTCTTTTTCCACCGAGCTCCCGGCACGCCATGTCCGCGTCTTTCTGGAACGGCTCCATAAACTCGACCGGCACATTGATTTCATCGCACCCCTCCGCAATGGTCTCCTCCTCTTGTAGTACGCGGGACGGGGTAAGGTCGTTTCCAACCTGGACCCTGAATGTTGGACCGCGATAGTTTTCTGGATTTGATTCCCACGTGGCAAGTTCCAGCACGCGCACGTGAGGATCGTCGCGAGAGTCGTAAATATGGTGCTCGATCCAGTCGCCAGGGTGCAGGGCGGACGAGATCAGAATCACGTGGCCCGGCACATGAATGGCTTTCGATAGCCTTGACTTCAGTCGATTACTTGCTGACCTATACAGCTCCGTCATGTGGTCGGATTCTTCATTGGTGATTTTCTCAGTGGCCGAACGTGCCGCGTAAGCAAGCCAGTTGGCTTCGTCAATTACAACGCCCATCACGTCCAGGCCGATAATGCTAGTATCGGTAGAGTTTCCGCACTCGATATTGATGTGCTTTGGCAGCCGCACCGATCGCTTCGAAAGGTCCGGGTTGAACCGCACTTCCGCGAACCGAGCCTGAAACCAGGGAGAGCCAATCACCATGCGGCGGAATTTCGCAAAGAACGCTTTCTGCGCCTGGGATTCCTTGATGCCGAGGTTATAGTAGTAAAGGTCGGAAGACGGGGCCAAGGCGAGTTGTTCCTGTGGCGAGCGAAAGCAAGATAGGCAATAGACATCATAAGCCACGATTGTAGCGGCGAATTGCGTCTTTCCCCATCCAATTCCACCACCCAATATCACTTCCACTGCTCCCGCAGAGTCGCCGTGGAAGAGACACTCTCCCTCTTCAATCAGACGCGGGTATAATGACGCCGTAGCGCCGAGGAACTCGGGACTCGTGACAAAGGTCCGATAATCAACCGGTTCCTCATCGTAGTCAGCGCTCCATAAGTACGCAACGAACTCCTCAAACTGAGTGCCCTCCGCAGGGATGCGGCTCAGATACTCGATTTCATCCGGTATTTCGGTCAATGGGCCATGCTCCAGTCCTGCATCGCAAGTCGCCTGGTAGAGGTCGATTACCGAAGCTCTCATCAGACTTCCTCCACCAAATAGATCGCGAGCACACCCGTATCTATGTCCGGTTCCCAGGTGAGAGTTAGACCGCGCCTATCCCCGTCCATGACGAAACCATAAACCGTGTTGTCAATCGCGGTTGGATCGCCTGTTCCCTGTCTCTGGAGTACCCCACCGACAAAAATGAATATGGGTTTCTCCGCCGCCTTGTGTGAGAGGGCATAATGGGGAATCTGGTCCACGCTATCGCTCGTGAGAACTTCATATTCCCAGCTCATTGTTCCGCTCGAGCCTAGATCTCCGAGCGGGGCCACCTGGATTTCGGTGGTTCCGGTCGCGTATCCAACCATGGCATGGGGACCAGACGGCAGAGTTTGCGTAAGTCGCTTAGCCGTAAAATCGGCGTAAACTTTCGCGCCTGGAGTTAGACCAACCCCGTCATTCATGGAGGCCCAGTCCGCGTTGTGGATTGTCCCGCCGACCTCGATCTTGCCAGCCGCTCCTTCATCTGGTGTCATGTCCTGAGAGGCGAACCCTATAAAACCAGAAACCGACGTACCTTCCGCATTGTCCACGTGGAGGGCAACAAGATTTCCCGCCGAGTCAACGTAGAGCGGGTCTCCCTTTCTTGGATACCGGATGATCGATGGATCACCTGACACCTTCATTCCTCCACTATAGGTAGACGTGTCGCCAAAATCTATTGCAACATCCAATGCGATGATGGGTGTGGAGTTCTCGTCGCTCCTACGACAATTCCTCGAGATTCCGTGGACCGAAAAGCGGAGCGATTTTCGATACGCCTCACGAGGGTAGGCCCAACAGGACGGGTTATCAACCCACTTGTATAGGATGGGGCACTGGCGTAAGGTCCAGGCGTTATACCCGCACCATGGGATTTGTTCTTCGCCATAATAATGCCGCGTATGCGGGATTTGGATGGTTTTCTCAAACCTGACCCAGTACTTCCCTTCCCCGTCAACGTCTACCGAGTTCCAGTCTTTACCCGCCTCTAACGTAATGATGCGACGCTCGTCGTTACTGACGGGTAAATTCATACAATCCTCGGTTTCATCGCATAGCCCGACGCCGCGTTTCCATATCGTGTCGCCGTGTTCATCGACCTCGCCCGTACTGTACTCGAACTGGTTCATGTGGATCCGGTACAACGGGTCTCCGCGGTGAATGCCTGGAATAACGATTTCGTTGAATCTCTGATTTGCCCCAACGTAGAGGTAACTCGTGTTATTCTCGCCCGTGCGCTTATCGCCCTCCCCCCACACGCGCTTGTAATTGGTTTGCCACGACACAGGATCGAAGCTGCGATCTTCAATTTTCCGGATCGACCCATCGATCGTCACCGGTGCATGAGGCAGCGCTTTCGTACCGAGTCTACCCCTCACGCAATTCTCGAAGACTCCGATTTTTTCGCCGCCCACTTCCTCGACACGGAAATTGCCATAATAGACAGCCTCCACGTTCGAAACGGACCGCACAATTTCTAGACCTGACATCGCATCCGCATAGCTGGCAATCCACAAGTACCCGGATGTTCCTTCGACAAAAGTCTCGCCTCTTGATCCGTCGTGCATGAGGCTCCCCATTGAAATCTTGATCGTTGTGGCGTTGACCGAAACGGTCTCGAGTAAGTGGGCCGACGGTGTGAACCGGACAAACCCAGACGTGTCGCGCCCGTCCGAGCTCTCAATCGAAATATCAAGCAAATGCCGGTCGTAGATGCCCCTAGAGTAGAGAAACTGGACCACGCCTCGCCCTTCACCGGGCCGGTCAATCGCGACAGCCCTCGCGGGCCAGGGCGTGAACGATTGTGTAAATCCATCCGAACCGGCGTCTTCATAAGCCCCGTAATCGCCGAGCGTTTGCGGGTACACGTCCGTTTGCTGCTGGCGCATTGTAAGGTTCCGATAGGCATCATCGGCGTGTTCCATCGCAAGCACTTTGAGCGTTAGACCCGTGTCCTGGATTTCCTCAATCCGCATCGGTTTATCGGTACAATTCGGAATGGAGGCGAGACGAAGCCTGAAGTGATCTCCAGGCGCTGCGAGTTGGAGCAATCCAACCGCTGTAAACTCTACGGACAATTTCTCGAAGTGGTCCGATAATAAGGATTGACGGGCGATACGGTACGCTACCGAACGGTCAATGGTGACCCGGCTCCGCACCGTGTGAACGGTGCGAGTGCCCCGGACGAGATCGGCGTCCTGGGGCCATTCGGCTTCAACGACATCCGATCTCCACGGCAAGGCCAGATCACTCTCGCCTTCCCGGTTCTGGAACTCGACCCGTACCACATTGGCCGGTCTCGAAGTGAGGCCCCGGTACGAGTAGGCGAGATCGCCATCCACCAAGTCGTCGTCCGTGATCGTGCACAAATAGCGTCGAGCGGGGCGACGCACATAGAGCATGAGCTTACCGTCAAACTCCATGAGGCGACTCCCACACCCGGAACACGCCTCGTCAATGTATGTGCTCGAATCGTCGAGAGAGTCAATGAGCATATCGACTCTGGATCTGCATTCGAAGAAAGCAAATGCCCCGCTGCCCACCTGGACGAGTTCCGAGTACCAGCCCTCAGCCGCCTCGAAAGATCGGAGATCGAGCGAATTTTTATGCACTCCCTCGCCGAGCCTCGCGTGGTTCTTGAGTAGCCACACCGCACCAGCCGGGGACCCTTCCCGCGTGAAGATCCGGAGCCGGTATCCGGTAGGGCCGATAAACGAACAGTCCTCTCCTCCGAATCTGGTGTACATGAAGATCCACGCGCCTTCCACCGTGGTATCGCGAATCCAAAGGTATCCGGTCCGATGATCGAACCAAGCGTCAGTAGGCGCGTTGAGATACGGCTCGTCCGCATCCGTGATCCCGGCGAGGATTTGCGCACGGGTGAGGATATCTGTAGCGTCTCTCGTTCCAGCCCCATCGGTGAACTGGTAATCCGCTGTGGGTCCCACGACGACACCGTCCTCGTCCGTTGTCGTGTAGAGTAATTGGGTCCTGCTCGTGGTGTCGAAGATTTGCCATACCTCGCCGAGCCTGCCAAGTCCAGCTGGCGCAAGGCTTGCGCCCGCAATTCCCCACAGAATCAGCGGGTCAAGTTGTGTTGTTCTTGTGCTCGTAATGGACCAGGCCCCGTCCGATTCCTCGATCTCGATATCGACATGCTGGAGATACTCGCCGGTGTCAATATACGCGATGGCAAGTCGCTTGTACTCGTGATCGAAGAATAGACCTGCCAGTGAGGACAAGTCCACAATCTGCCCCGACACGTCCAGGGTCGAGAACTTGCCTGAGTCCACGTCCCAGGCCAGGATCTTCTTGCTGGCACTAAAGTATAGGAACAAAACCCCTTCGTATGGATCGAAGGCCCAGGCCCCGATAGGCTCTGCAGATAGGACCGGGCCTTCCGTAAGCGTCCAATCGCTTCTCTCCCCGTACCCCGCCCTTCCATCCGCAAAGAACCGTTTCCCGTCAATGATAGTGCTCACCATGAGGACCTTATCCACATAGCCCCAATACAAAGCAAACGCGGCCTGGTCACCCATCGTCGCTGGTGGATCGGTATAGATCGGAGCGCTGCCGAAACGGTCGAACATCACGAGGCCCTTTTTCGTCCGGCTCGATCCGGTCCCCACGGTGCACCAAATGTACCCCGTCTCTTCGTCGTAACCGAACCAGTCGCCAATGACCTCTCCGGCAACACTAGGGTCAACCGCTCCGCTCAACTCATAGATTTGCTCGACATCGGCCACCACTTCCGCCGCGACCGTGGGGAGTCTATTCATTTGGCCGAGTTCGCCGGAAAAAATCAGGAGCGCTGTGTGTCTGAACGGGACAGATCTCGCGTAATCGGCCTCCACAATCTCGGCGGCCCGCTCCTGTGTCGCCGTGCCAGGGACTACGTACCAGCCCGACTCGTCCTTTGGCACGCCGGCGACGGGGAACAATTCGCCAGCCCCAGGCAAAACCTCATAGTCGGCCATGTCGAAATCGTTGAGCCAACACCCGTCCACGCCAGTAATCTTGCCTTCGGCGAGCGCCCACGCCGCTTTCGCGTAGTAGATCGTGACAAACATACGCCCTGCCTTGTCGTCCCCTTCCGCCACGTCAACCACACCCTTGATTCGTTGCGCGTTCCACGTCTTGCCGATCGCACATAGTGGTGGATACACAATTTGCCTCCCGATAACGAGGGGCAGACACACGTTCCGGCCCACCGGGTTATACCCGAGGTCCTGGAACGTCGAGTTCTTGAACCCGTCCTGCCGAACCTTCGGCGGGTTTAAGAGGTTGTAGGCCGTGAAACCGAGGGTTAGTAGAAAAGCGCCAGTCCCTGAAAAGAGGAACTTTGCGACTGAAATGATCGCCGAGACGACGAAGGGGAAAGGCATTAGACTCTATAATCCCCCGGATTCTTGAGGTGCGCGGCCCGTGGTGTCATATGGAACCCACCTTCATTGTCGAGGTTGTGGTACCGTATCTCGCAGTCCATCGGATGGTGTAGGCAGCCCGGAACGGCATAGAATTGAGTTCCTACAATTTCCGACGTTGGCATGTCGATCGGGATTTGAAGTTCAAGCGCCCGGATTGCGGTGTTGAACTTAAAGATGGGGGCAGAGACGTTCTTGTAATCTCCGCTGACCACTTGCACGTACCCGCCCATGAAATGATTTGCCCCATTGGCCAGCGCGGTAAGGTCCAATGCGGTCGTGTCAATAATCCTGAATGGGGTAGATCCTGCTTCAGCGGTGATCGTTACCTGATACGTGCTCACATCCACTCCACAACCCGGCCCACCGAATTGCCACTGGCATTGGGGGCCGAGACACCGGCGCGGTAGTTCGGTGCGTCGCATCAAACTTTGTGACGCTAGACTGAGTATAGCGCCTTGACCCTCGAAGGCCACGCCATCGACCCTTGCATCGATTCTCGTCATGGCATGGAGGCACGAATCCAGGCGATGCAAGGTTACCAGGAAGACCTTGATCCTCGAACCTATTAACCTGCCTCTCGACGCCAGGTCCGCCAGGGGAATTGGGCTGGTCATGTCGGGTGTCGATACAATGGCTAGCTGGATGGACTCCGGGTATGTCTTTGCGAGGCTCTGATCAACGGTCCCCAGCGCGAAACCGAGTTTCTGGTACACGATCCCGGCCAATTCCAAGGCCCTGTCGTGGCATACAAACCGGTAATCGGGATCGGCTCCAGGGTTGCTATCGTCTGGATCGAGCCACAAATGCATGAAGAGGACCGGGGAATTGAAGGTCCGTTTGAGATCAGTGGTG
This sequence comes from uncultured Nitrososphaerota archaeon, assembly GCA_964513415.1. Classification (GTDB taxonomy): domain Archaea; phylum Thermoproteota; class Methanomethylicia; order Methanomethylicales; family Methanomethylicaceae; genus Methanomethylicus. Next base: position 1,425 of record CAZEMX010000040.1, on the reverse strand, counting down.
ACTTCGGGGGTCAGGATTCGCACGTTGCGCCCCTCCTTTATCCCCGATATAGCGAGAATGCCCAGATCTGATCAGGACCGGGGCATTCTCAAGGGAAGCGGTATGGGTTAGAGTCGGTTCCTTTCCCCTGATATAGGGTAGCGCCAACGTTGGCGCTACCCGAACAAGACACAGGCGTGATTCCGGTCTTAACCCTCGCCCTGTTCCTTCTTCAACAGATCGTCCCAAGTCTCCTGACTGAGCCTCTCTATCTCCTCCTGGCTCATTCTTTCCCCCTTTTCGTATCGCTCCATCACGGCTTTGTCGATGACCTCCTTGACTGCTTCGGCCCTGCATACGTTGGGCCAATTCCTGACAGCGTTTTCATATTCCTTCCACGAATCAGGTGTCTCGACCCCATTGATTCTAATGATTCGGATATCCCCGTCGAAATGAATTACGATCTCAACAGAGCCTTGAGGGCTGACAATTTTTATTATCCGGTCATCTCCTGGAATAGGGCTTTCTTCGACCCGAATCACCCCAACATAGCCCCGCGTTGGGTGGGAGACAACTATATGGGCGTGCGTCCCGCATTCCTTTTGCCAGAACGCCCACCACTGTTGCATCGAAACACTTTTGCTATCTGTAACAAGAAATGACATGACTTCATCCTTTCGTTAAATATTCGCGACGAGCGCCAGGCCAGACGGTGCAGGTATATCCACGTCCGCACTTGCGCGTTGTGATGCCTCCACTTGTTCCGACCCTTTGGCAATCGCCGACTTTGCGGAGATATCAGCCCCATCACTAGGCTCTGCCAGCAGCTCACCCCAAGATCGAGGGAGCCGATTGATCGCATCATGCAACGCCATGGCATATTCATCAATACCCATTTTCTTTCTCCTTTACTCTGTAAACAAAAAACCCCATATGGGGCCTAATCCTAATCCAAGAACCTAGGACGCTCTCCATAGGTCCTGCCGTCGAGTTCCGGCATGGAAATCTTCTTTCCATTCACCACCTTCTGCTTGTAAAACACAGGTATATTAAGCCTTTTACAATCCGCAACGATGGTCCTGACCCAAGCCTCGTCCATCCGTCGCGCATTCGGTCCAGACTCTCCTCCAATAATTACCCATTCAATCGGTTCTATTACCCGCGCAGGACCCAATAACGGTTCCATGGACAGAAACCGGGTTCTCACCGTCATCCGCATCAAAACCCCTTGAGCCTCAACACTCGACCGACTATCCCACGCACTTAAACCAATCCAAACATGAGAAGGAACAACCTTCCCGGTATATCGCTTCTTCAAGTACAATTCAGCAATCGCATATCGCTTCGTCAACAGCTGAAAGGTATGCCATGTGCATACCTCCATCACATCAAACACACGGTCTCGAAAGTCATCTGACACATCCCCATGGAATAGATCAGACATCG
>CAZEMX010000039.1:9779-14209 GCA_964513415.1 uncultured Nitrososphaerota archaeon | reverse complement strand
GCAATCTGCTTCAGTGTCGTACCCATTGCTCCCAGGAACCTCCCCCAGCTTTGAACAAGAGGAATCTCAGCCAGGCTCGTAGGTAGGACAGTGATCTGCCTAGGGTTAATATCCCCTCGGCTGTAAATGCCTGCATGCAAGATATTAGAGGGCAGACCGTAGAGGATAAAATCTCCTGCAGTCTTTCCTGCAATTCCGTATACTGCATCATAGGCGTCCCGATGTTCCTGGTTGCCGCTCAGCTTCCCTAGCACATGCACATTCACGAACTGGAATGCAGGCATGGAGTTCAGGCCATAGAAAGTTCCCTGCAAGCCTGCCAGCATTGCAAGATCCTTCTTGGAGCCCTCAGCAACATAGCGGAACATCTGCTGCATGAGGTTGAACTGGTAGGACTGGAAAAGACCGATAGCCTGACCGATAGGCCCCTGGAAAACAAGGGGACGTTGGCTAGCCAGCAGGTTACCTTCCACCCGATTCACGAAAGTATTGATGTAGGCGCGAGCAGTTGCATCATCCATCACCCCAGCTTTCTTAGCAAACTCCGTGATCTGATCCATCACGTTAGCAGAGATAAAGCGGTTGAACTCCTCAGCCAGTTTATTTGCGGTGGCCTTCTCGCCAATCTCCCCTGCCCGGGAGGCCAGAGCCTTAGCACGCTGGAAGCCCTGCTTAGTCTTATTGGCCAGATCCAGCGCAGTCTCTGCACCCTCCAGGGTGAAATCATCTGCCAGAAGCTTGAGCTGTTGAGTGAGGTCTTTGACCAGACCCATGTCCCGATACTTCTGCATCAAGGGACCCGCTGCGCCCTTCAGGCCAGCCCGATCTTTCCAGAAGTTATCCATGGCCTTAGCCACCAGCTTGGTGGGAGCCAGCATGGTCTGCCCCTCCATGCCAGGCACGCCGATCTTGCTTAGCTTAGCCAGTTCTCCTACCAGCTCAGGATTGCTCTGTTCGATGCTGCGGACGACAGATTTCAGCTCAGTCATTCGGAGAATGTTAGAGCCGATAGCATTGTTAACAGCATTGAAAGGATCCAGGCCTAGCACGAAACGGGCCAGGATGGCATTGGCATCCCGGACAAACTTGGTCAGAGTTCCTTTAGGTGCAGGATGGTTAGCCAACAGTTGAGTGGCTGCATCGTAGTACCCGGTCTGCATGCCGTAGCGATCCAGGGCAGCATTCACTGCGCTGAGTTGCTCCGGGCTGGATGCCTTATCGAAAACCTTTCCAATGGCGGCTACTGCCTGCGTGACTTTCTCATCTAGCAGCTTATTGGCTCCGCTGATGAGAGGATACTCCGAGGCCTTGTTAATGTCCAGGGCTGTCTTGATGTGATCGAAGTATGGGTTCTCTACCTGTCCTTCAATGCGCTTGGCCACGCTGGCAAACTGGGATGTATCTGCCCGAGAGTAATTGCGCCCCAGGTCTTCCAGAGTGTCGAAGGTACTCTGATACCGATAGCGCACAGTCTCCCGGAAAAGAGTATCACTCTCCTTCAAGTGCTGAGAAAGGATATCATCCACAATCTTCTGTGGGTCAGTCTTCGGGAAGAAGTTACTGAATACTCCCTTCTTGGCCAGGTCGGAATCTAGGTAGCTCTCATGCAGGGTGCGGTTGAACTCGTACTCCCCACGAGCTTTCTTGAACGCCTCGGTGTCAGTCTTATAGGCCACTCGATACTGGGGAGGAACCTTATCCACCAGTCGGACCAGATCATCCTCCGAGGCAGCATGAATCATACTGACATGGCCAGTCCCTACCACATTGTCATCATAGACAAAGGCAAAGTGCTTGTAGCGAGAGAGGTCCGGACGGATAGGACGGAACACATCATTGAACTTATTGTCAGTCTTACCGTAACCTGCATTCACCAGTTTCCAGTTGTCCGTCCTTTTCCCGGTGATCTGGATATGGCTATCAATGGCTTCCGCAGTCACTCGGTTATTGATAGGCACTGCCCCAGCACCGATGAAGTCATCAATAGTCTGCTCTCCGTTGGAGTTCTGGATAGCTTTGGCAAGCTGGCGGGGAAGCATGAAATGCTGGACAGAATCTCCCGTCCCCTCTTTCCACAGGACCCAGTGCTCCCGGGAAGAAGCTACCATCCGGTTGATGCTCTCGAATTCGATAGACGCATCCAGGTTCTGACCCATGCGAGTCAGTGGCCCAGTCATCTCCTCCGTCAGTTGCTTCCTCCAAGCAGTCTTGCCAGAATTGACCTTGTTGCCAATCCACTGCATGAAGGATCCGAGGCTACCGTAGTTTCCGTTAGCAAACGCACCAAGCCCTGCGCCGGCAGACGCATGATCCCTGGCAGTCATGGCTTGGATAGGAATATCATCAGGCAGATCCTCTGCCAGCGAGCCGAGGATAGTGGCTGTGCGCCGCTTAGCTTCCTCCTGATAAATCTTCTGGCGGCCAGCATAGTAGGCCAGGGCATCAGAGACAGCAGGAGTGGTCTCCAGGATATCTCGGTTGCCCCCATACACGATCTTAGCATGCTTGGGCAGCAACAGAGGATCCACGTACTCATCGGTCACCTGGTATCCCGCAGGTACGCCTTGAGCTGCTTTGTTAGCAGAGATAAGTTCCTTGGCCCTCAGATCATCCAAGTACTTCATGGTTGCAGTATCGCCTGCAAAGAAGTCTAGGGCATCATTCTCAATCTGCCCGTGGATGCGGGACAGGCGAGTATCGGTGATGCTGGCTACAATCTCATCATAGCCTTCTACCTTAGGAACGCCCTTATTGGCGCCCTTAATCCGAGGACCCATCTCTTTCACAAGCTTAGCAGCCGCATCCATCTTGTTATCCACAAGCAACTGGAAAAGCTCTTGCTTAGTTGCGGGAGTCCACAACTCCAGGGTAGGGCCTTCGCCCCGGACGATCTTGATGCTCCTCCAGGCCTCCTTAGGATCTTGATAGAGTGCCTGCAGCACAGGGAAATCGAACTCCCCTACCTTGGTACCTTCCTTGATAAGGCTGGTAGATTTAGCCAGAGAGTGGCGAGCCCAGATATAACGATGCTCTGCCTCAATGTGGGCGTGCTTACCTTTCAGATTCAGGACGCTCCAAATCTTGGCGTCCTTCCCAGAAAGAGTGAAGCCCCTTGCTTCCACTTGAGCCAGGAGCGCAGAGGGGCTGGCAGCATAATCAGCAGCGGAAAGAACTGGAGGCAGCGCATCAAATATGTCACCTGCTCCCTCTCCGTGCAGACGAAGCCACTGAGAGGCGGGCATAGCCATGTCGGGCTCGCCTCTTTTCATGGCCTCCCGGACTGCCTTCTCCAGAGGAGTTTCTTCCAGGGCGCGCCCAATCTCCCTTGCACCTGCAAAGTTCTGGAAGTAGCCCTGAGCGAAGCCAGGACGGAAAGTCCCGGTGGTAACATTATCAATGTGCGGGGAGGCAGCATTAGCTACCATGTTTCCAAGGACATTATCCTTAGGGGCCATGCTGCGAATGGCCGTACGAATCTCTTGGCTATCCTTAGCCATCTTGATCTTGTACAGCTGGTTATCCACCCGGAAGTTATTCTCTACTACTTCTCCGCTTTCGAGAATCATCTTGCCTGCCCAGGGCATAGCAGTAGATTCCATGCTCCAAGCAGTTTGAATGATCCTCTCATCTGGGGCCGTGCTGGCAGAGAAAGTAAGGCGGTTAGTGACGTACTCCCTGCCTTTCCGCTCCAATCCCACACTCTGCTTGAGCTTACCAAATAAGGTTGCAGCGGTAAAAGCTCCTCCAACAACTCCGGAGATTGCTCCGCCCAGCATCATGTTCCAGGCAACATCTCCCGCATCCTGCTGATCCAAGATAGGATTCTTGGCCATGGTGGCCTGAATCATTGCCTCAGCAGCAAAGCCTTCCAGAACTCCCTGCCATACCCCAGCCCCCAAAGCTTGAACGGTCTTAGCGTTCATTAGCTTTGATGTAGCCATACTACGATTGATCAGCTCCGCCGAAGCACTAACATACTTCATCGTGTTGGGCGCCAGCAGCCCAGTAGCTGCCCCCAGATTTCCCCCCAGGAAGCCGGTAGCAGAAGCAGTCTGCAGGACTTTCTGCCCCATGTTAAGGAGCTTCGTTCCTGCCAGTCCGGGAAGGATGGAACTAGCAATGAAGCCAGCCATCTCCACGCTATCCTGATTCCTCCGGTAGTAGATCCCGAGGTCGGAATCAAAGGAGGAGATGAGAGACTGCGTGGATTCCTGTTCGGTATCAAGGCCCGCAAACTTCCCTACAGCGCGCGCCGTATTTGCGAAACCATTGTAGCCAGCAAGCAAGGAAGCCGTGATGAACTTCCCTGCGTTGCCGAACTTTTCAGACCAAGATTCTGGGTCAAGCCAAGAGGCTCCGGACTCGCCCAGATTATGATTATCCGCAGCCAGCATCCAAGCTGGGACAGAGGAGATGGATTCTTCAGCCAT
>CAZEMX010000039.1:1843-9679 GCA_964513415.1 uncultured Nitrososphaerota archaeon | reverse complement strand
CATCAACATACGCTGAATGTGCTCAGGCTTAGTCATATCAAGCTTTCTGCCCTGGATCTTCACAAGATACTGCTTGCCTTGGTTGGGCAGGTCAATGCGGAAACCGCTGAAGTTCCTCTGGGCCTGATTCATCCTATTGGCCACCCGATACACATCGGCCAATCCGTTGGCAGCCTGTACGGAGGTGAGTTCGTTCTTCTGAACAGCGGTCCGTACCAGGTTCAGGACCACCCCAGGGTCAGACAGTTCAACATTGTTATCCTGGGCCGGCTTCAGGATCTTGGTGACCAAGGGAAGATCCTTCACTGTGGAGGCAGACAGGTAGCCTGCCTGCGGGGAAGCAATGTTGCCCACGTTGAACACGCTATCCCGGCCAATTGCTCCAGGACCGTCAACACCCTTTTCAGTGCCGAATTGCTCCAGCACCATTTGGTTCACTTGCTTATTGATCTTGTCGTGATTGGCCGCTGCGTTCTTTGGGTCCGGACCTTGCTTGCCAAAGGCTACGCTGGCAGCCTCACGCACAAAATCCACAGTCTTCTGTTGGGCCGGGGCAATCTTTGCATCCAGCTTGGGGTCGGTAAGCAGAGTAACTGCAGCCGCAGGGGAGTTAGCGAAGACTTGTTGCCCCTTATTCTCTCGGACCTTCCTGCCCACGTTATAAGCAGTCCGCATCTCATCCGAGATATTGCCCTGCTTGAAATGCTTCAAGGCTGCCAGTTGAATGGCGCGATCCATAACTGGAAGGCCGAGAGCTGCCTGACCTAGCTTGACAGTGTCAGCAAAATCCTCGCTAAGAACGTCTGATTCTGCCTTGTCCTTATCCTCTGCCTTGGCCATCTTAACCCGAAGGTCGTGGAGTTCCTTATCCCGGGCCGCATTCTCCTCCTGCAATGAGAGAGACCTGGCTGCTCGCTGATCCTGACGAATCTGCAAAACCTGGCCTTGGCCAGCATACTCGATTTGCAGCTTCTCTCGGGATGCAGTCCTGGCGTCCTCAATAGCCTGAGCATTGTATCCCAGGCCCTTCAGGACTGCATCTTCCACTTTCAGGCGAGCCTCTGCTGAGGCCAGACGGGCTTTAGCTGCAATCTCTTGAGCCGTGTTAGCAATAGCCCTTCCCCCATCTCCATCCAGGATAGCCTTGAGATCGCTGTTGGTCTGCTGAATAGCAGTACTCATCAGAGTGGATTGCTGCGTAAGAGCCTTTAAGCGTTCCTGGCTCTCTTCCGTTGTGATGACGTTAGCTAGCCAGCCGAGGGGCCCATCCGCGGAAATGGTAGATCTCGTCTTCCTGGTAACTTCCTCGGCAGCCTCGAATACCATGTCATTCAACTGCTTTCGCCTGGCCAGCATATCCAGCATAGAGTTGGAATACTCATCAATGCCAACGGCCAGTTGAGCCTGCTGAGTGCGTTTAGAAGTCTCGAGTGACAGGAGTTCTGCGTCAAGCCCGATCTGTTTCAGGATGGCCTGCTGATTATCTACAGCAGCCACCTGCTTCTCCATCACGGCGGCTTTCTCTTTCAGGGCCGCATCCACCTCAAGTTTCTGGGTGGCTACGCCCTTCATAATCTCATCAATTGAGAGCAGCTTGGTGGCCATACTCTTCCCCCTCAGGAACAAAGAAGCCGATCAGATAGCAGATGGGCTGGCAGACATGAACAGTGATCCAGCCCACCAGATTCTTGCGACGGCCAGTAACATGCTCGTAGCGGGAATTGGCGATAGGGGCTAGGATGCTAGAAAGGCCAGGGGACCTCTGCATCAGGGGAACTACCTTGTTTGCCCAGACCCGATAGCCTCGCACAGTTTGTGGCGAGAGGGAGAGGAAGTGAGAATGACCTGCCTGGTAGAGCTCAGTGTTCAAGAGACCCTGCCGTTCCAACTCAGTGCAGATAACAGTCTTGGCACCGATACTCTTGCTCTTGGTTTTAGACTGCGCTTCGTTAGTTTGCACGGTCTCCGCAGTCAGCTTGGCCAGCTCACCTGCGATATCCGTGACAAATTGCTGCGCCATCAAAGTGTTAGTGGATGATCCATAAAGACCTGCAGTATTCTGTCCCTGCACAAGCTGAGCCAGACCCTGTTCCGATCCTAGGATATCCTGAACAATCTTATCCAGGCCTGCCTGGTCAATGTTCAGCTTGCTCTTGGTAGTGCCCGAGCTGTTAGTAGACTGGCTACCAACCTGGCCCCCGACACTAAGCTTGCTACCCATACCTTTCAGTAGAGCCTCTATCATGATTCTCTCTCCTTACTTCGCGAGGAAGTGTAAAACTTCTTTAGCATGACTGATGCCTGCACCAATCACACCGCCTAGGGCAATCAGAGTCCACACTCCGCCCTTACCTTGGTCTGCCATTGAGACCAGCTTAGCAAGTTCCCTACCCTGTTTTTCCAGGATGGCATCTTGCTCCTCATGCCTGTGAGCCATTGCATCGAGCCTTTCCAGAACTCGGGCTAGCGTAACTTTCAATTCCACAACGTCAGCATCCATAAGTGCTCCAGGGCAGTTTAGGGGATTATGCAGGTTAGGAGAATCTGATGGAGAGGGGATTCGCTTCAGACACCTACGGCAAACCAATAACATTTGACTGCCGCTCCTGCCACAATGAGCCCAAGAGTTTCCAAATCAGTGGTGCTGGAATCCACTCGGATGGTCCCAGCACCGTCAATCTCAGTGAGTTGGATGGTGAGGATCTGTTGCTGGAAAGGGGCAGGGAAGGAGGTAGTGTGTGCCCCTGCTGCCAAGGAATCCAGAACTCCCCCCTGCAGGATCAGTCCATTCTGCACCAGATAGAAAGAATCGGCATCCTGGAACTGCGGAACTCCCTGGCTCTCTGCGAGTTGCTTGGGGGTTGCGCCCAGATAGGGAAGTGCGCTGCCCCAGCTCATGAATGGCCTCCGAGATGGAAGTTCATCTGCACCGTAGAGAGGTCGAATTGCCCCTTAATCAGAAGACAGATATTCTTCCCCTCTGTATGGGTGAAGTATTGCTTCACTTCCTTGGAAGACATTGCCTTCTCATAGGGGGTAACAGCAGAGGAAAAATTCTTCCCATCCTCCGAGGGCAAGATGTGCAGGGAACAGGCTTCTTTGGAGCCCCCAGCAGATTCCAGCTCTACCTCTTCCAGGATGATCCTGCGGCTACGAACACCCTGGAACCTTCCGAGGAGGAGGACTCCCAAATGCGTGGTAGCTGAATCCTTGTCCAAGATGAGGGCCTGCGTTATTCCGGAGGAGGTATCCACAAATACCAACGTATTGAACCCGGCACTCGCTCCACGGCTCTCCATCACATGAGTGTGCTGGACCTTGATCTTGCCGTACCGATTCAGGGAAATGTCAAAGACATAACATTCGGTGTAGAGCTGCGGCGAGGCGTAGGCTGCAGGGGTATCGCCAGTGGATACACAGATGTACTTGTTACCCAAGGCATAGATACTAACAGCCGTGTTGGTTTCGAAGGCATTGCTTGTTACGGAGAAGGTGTTAGTGCCGGCATCAAAGGTATCCTTCCCTGAGCGGAACCGTTCCAGAAACTCCGCTAGCTCCGGGGCCAACCTGTCTGCGCCCTGCTGAGTGATGCCCAAAATGCCTCGATTCTTCGAGATCATCAGGTGCGTGTCGGAGTCCCGCTGACCATAGATAGCCTCTCGCGAAAGAGGGATACTGTCCAGATCCCGTCCGCTGAAACGGAACGGATAGCGAGGATTGCCGGTGTACGCTGCGTCCACCAGATTATCGGCATAGATCCGGAAACCATAAGAAGTGCCAAGAAGATACTTACCCGTACCTTCAATAGTCTCTACGGCACCGCCCCCGGCCCCAGTAACTAGGGAGGGGGCAAAGTCCGTTTCATCCAGGAGAGAACTCCAGACGACAGAGGTATCTTTCCCTGTCAGGGAGTTCCGTTTCATGAGAAGCAGATAACCGAAAGATGAGCCGATAGCTACCGTATCTAGAAGAACTCCGAGTGGGGCGAGGGCGGCCCCAGTCCCGGCAGTATCATCGATAAATTGAAGCTCGAAAGTCGGAACACCTAGGAATGTATCGGAGATTAGCTCAAACAGATTACCTGCGTTGAAGATGTAGGTCTTGCCTCGGATGGATGCCGAGGAGAAACCAGAATCGACTAGAAAAATCTTGCCTGCGGCCCCAGCTACATTGAGATTCCGCCAGGTCCCCTCCTGGAAAACCATCCCAGTGGTCAGGCCATTCCGAAAGAAAACATGGATAAGCCCATTATCCGCATCCCGAATCTCAACCCTGCCTGCGCTGTTGGAAGCAGGGGAGAAAGATCCTTGGGATGCCAGACCCACACTTTGATATCCTTCCACGGTAGGAAGGACATTCTCCATATAGATAGCTTGCGGAATCCCAGGAGTCTTCTGCTCCCCGGTAGGATCTACCCTACGATCATAGTTCTGGTCAATCTGCGGGACGATGACAGACCGACCGGCCCTCGAAAGAGCCATCGGATAGATAGAGGCGGAGAGGTTAGCTCGATATGATTGCTGCGCCATTATGCAAAGGTCCGATAAGTGTACTGGAAGCGGCAGCCCTTACTGGCAGCAATGACCGCCGCCGTTGTGGTGCACACAAAGATCATCTTGTTAGCCACGCCTGCCTGCTTTATAATATGCCCACTCACAGACCCATCCTGGGCAGACCAAAGCCCCACGCAAACATCCGACCAGGCGGCATCCCAGCCCGCTGCGATAGGAACTTGCACAGACCAGATTGCATCAGCGCCAGCAGCACCAGCTGCCCGGAAATCAAAGTAACCAAAACCATGCACCAGGCCGCCTACACGCTGTGCATAGTGCGAACCAAGCGCGAAGTACACAGATGCGATGGTCAGCGGAGTCTCAGCAACATAGAACCCAAGATCAGCGTTAGTGATGCTGTTAACTAGCGCACTGCTGCCAGATTCTACCCAGGCGGTATCCGACTCGCGCCACATGAAGCGCACGATCTCCCCTGCGGTCAGAAGCCTGCTAGCTGTTCCAGCCAAGACCAACTTACCTACTCCCGCAGTCCCGTGATTGAGCGTAACGTTGGCAGTAGTGGCTTCCAGCACTAGCTCTCCGTTGCGAAGATAATCCTCCGCAAAGACTCCCGGGGTGCGCAGGACTGAGAGGCGGGAAACAGATGTTGCCCCGGCAGCAGTCAGCTTAACTCGCGCATAACCAGTAACATCCACTACAAGGGCAGCCCCGGTAGTAGCATCAGTCTTCTCCTTGAGATACTCTGCTGCTACCGTGAGGTGCCGGGTGTCCAAGCTACTGGTATACAGGCTGAAATTATTGTACCTGTCATTGGTAGTTCTCTGGTGCGGCAGCGGATAGGTCAGCGCAGCATTCTTGAACGTAGTGATGCCAGCAGCGGCGAAGGCTCCCACCGGGTCTGCGAAAGTAGCTCCCGTATCTGCCACCAAAGCAGCAACGGTGAAAGTCGTAGCGCCCAGATAGATTGCCCCCGGACACGGAGCAATAGGATTGCCAGGATTATTCGGACCGAACCTAGCACGAATGATAGAGTGGCACGATGGGATAACGGCTGTCAGAGCCGCCCGAGAGCGATCGAACTTGCCCCCATGCATCTGGAAGTTACGGATGCCGTTATGGAAGACAATGCCACTACCCGCACTGGTAAGGCTAGCCCATTCCTCCACATTGCAGGAGGTCATCACCAGGTCGATCCGGTCTACGGCAGCAAAATCATCTCCGAAGCCAGGAGAATCTGCCGTATCGTTGCCAAACACACCCCAGTAATCACCTTCATTCAATCCATTGCAGCCATCCAGATGAACCAAGCCAGCCATGCGATAGCCTGCCTTGCCGGGTCCGCACTTCAACGCATACAACTTCTTGTAGGTGTTACCCGGGCCCGAGTAGATATGGAAAGAGTGACCAGTATAGCTATAAGCAGCGATATCTTCCAGTGCCATGCTGAAGAAATTGCTGCTGCCGCCCGCACCGGGGGCCCGTACACAGGTATTCCCCGTGTAAATCTTCATCCCAGAAATCTTCCCGAGATAAACTTCCAGGGACACGTTGGTAAAATCCAGCCCATAGCCCGAGGTTGGGCCACCCGTGATGGAGAAATCCCGCAGATAAGGGCGCAGGTAGTTCATAACTACCGTGGTGAAAGCCCCATGCGCTCCGTTCAGATAGATATCCGTGGCATACATTCCGGCGCCCCGGATATCCACAAACTCTTCTGGAATGATCAGGGCGCTGGTAATCTTGTAGCGCCCCGGCGGCAGATACAGAGTCTTAACTCCCGTCTGACTAGAACTAGCGCAGGCGTCAATGGCTGCCTGCAAGGGCACAGTCACATCCTCTACTAGGTCCCCTGTAACCACAGAAAGACTCTGCACTTCAGTGAAGTAGTCAAAAACAGAGATGCCGCCACTACTAGGAACACTCCAGTAGTAGCGGCCTGCTCCGTCCGTAGCTAGAAATTGTCCGGCATGTCCCACATCATTGGGAAGGGGGACCTCTAGCGTACCCAAGACGGCCTGGTAAAGCTCGACGCGAACCAGCTCATTCAGGGCCACTCCGGCAGCGATGATTACGTTCGTACCAAGAACTGTGTAATCTGAGCGCTCAATCACTTCCCCACTAACATACACCTTGCTTTGGGCCGGCTCGATTGTAGTGTAGGGATCAATAGAGAAAGTGGTTTGTCCAGCGGTAGCCGTGTATTCATACACAAGCATGGGACGAACCTCAGGAGAGAATCCGTTAGGAGCCCAGATAGAAGCAGTCATTTAATACCCCACTTGTTGGATGTTGGAGATTAGAATTAGTTGGCGTTGTTCCGCAGCCAAGCGACGGTATTCTGCCGCCTCCTCGCTACGACCAGTGGCCCGGAAAACCTCTGAGGCAGCCTCATACACAACGGCATAGGGAAATTCCCTTGCAATCCAGGAACTGTAACCTGTCTCGGTCACGTCGGGATTGAGGTAGCAACCCAGGAGGATGTACTGCAATTCCGTGCTGCTGCGGATATTGATGACCTCCGCCCCCATGTAACAGATATCATTTCTGTTACACCCGTAATTGTCCAGCACCTGTTCCGGAGTAATGACCGTAAGAAAAGGCAGATTATCTGCCTGATCCACATCGGTCTTACGGATATATTTGAGTGCCCTCCAACGCGGAATTATCGAACGATACTCTAGCTGTTGAAGGTAGGCCGAAAGGGAAAATGTGATACCTGTTTCGAAGAGGTCCTTCGGAAAGAAGTCCATCTGGTGCAGCTTTAGGGTAGCTGAACGAACCGCCAGGAGGGTCCGAGCAGCCTGGTCAGGCCGACCAGTTAAGGTATACACCTCGCCCTGCAATTCGCTCAGCGTCATCTCTGCTCCTCAGTTACTTGGAAGTCTTGCCAGGGATCAGCTTGGCAACTTGCGCATGGAGCTGAGAAGCATCCCCGCCTGCTGCCACCGGAGCGGCATCTCGCGTAGAGGTTGCATTCAGGGGACCCTGCGTGTAAGTGCCACGATCATTCTCAGGATTAAGCTGAGCCTGCATTTCTGCCAGCAGTTCCTGGCGGAGCTTAGCTTTCAGGGTGGCCATAGGATCAAGATCACCCTCATCAATCACAGCTCGACCTGCGTCGACATAGATGCCACGATTATCCTGGACCATAGAGTTGAGGAACTCAATCTCCTCTGGATGCTTGGTGTAGAAGATCCCGTTGACAAATAGGATCTTGCGTCCAGAGCCAGTTACGACTTGGATGGATTTGATGCCGGAGCGGAAAACATGGAGTTGGGTTGCGGCAGTCATGGAGGTTTGCTCCTAATAGAGGGATGGAGAA
>CAZEMX010000039.1:0-1743 GCA_964513415.1 uncultured Nitrososphaerota archaeon | reverse complement strand
ATGGAGTTGGGTTGCGGCAGTCATGGAGGTTTGCTCCTAATAGAGGGATGGAGAAAAGCCCCCATTTCTGGGGGCCAGGTTGCTTAGCCGGTGATCAACTTGATCCGATTCAGTTCTCGCGCAAGCTGGGTTGCAGCGGTGGCAGAACAGGTAACCTGACCAGTGGTTGCATTCGGTACCAGAACAGCAGGCGCTCCGGCAGTACGAATGGTGATGGAGGAGATGTAGCCTTCCGCAGTGGAGGGAAGGCCCGGTTGGTTGACTTGAATAACAGCCATTTCCGAGCCTCCCTACTTAGCCTGCGGCAGCAGCCGTCAAACCCTTGATCCAGGCGTTGGCCGGAGGATTCTTGACGACGCAGGTGACTTCCGTCAGGAGCGAGCCGCCGACAGCATCAATGCCATTGTCCACGGCCTGACCTTGCTGGTTGAACTCTTCCCGTTTGGTCTTGCGACCCCCCAGGTAAGCCAGTTTGAAGGTGGAAAGATCCACCGCCACTGCCATCTTACTCCAGTCCGAATTGCTGTTAAACAGCGGATGCTCCACCATGTTGAAGCCGCCACGAGCAATCTTGAACCGAGCGAATTGCAGACCATAGCTGGTTGCGCCGTCGCTCAGATTGTAGGTGGCATTCACTCGACCAATGTTGTTCAGGACTTTCCGAGCCTCGGAACCCACGAACAGCACTCGCTCATTACCGGCCTTGGGATCAGTGACCTGATTGAACACCGGATCCAGCATGGTTTCCAACTGGGTATAGTTGGTGGTAGCGGCAGCCGTGTAAACGTTCACAGCGGCATAGGTCGGCGGATAGTAGCTCAGATTACCGACGATGCTCAGCAAACCGTCCATGGTACGGAACGGCTGGCCGTTGCGAGTACCTTGCGACTTAGCCGAGAAGAACAGAGCCTTCTCGATATCAGCAGCATGGAACGCAGCGCAGTCTTGACGGTTCTCAGCTTCCAGGCTTTCCCCAGCAATCACTTGCGTGGCCTGAGCAGAGCCAGAAAGAGCCCAGGTGTTGCGGAAGATTTGCGTCAGGTTGGTGATGCGAACCGGATTATGCTGCAGAGCATTCGGACGGATCGAGCTTTCCTCGAAGGCATTGCCAACTTGGTAGAAGTTGACATTGTCTGCGATGGCAGCAGCCGTAGTGCCGATACCGCGACCAACCAGAACTTGAGTGGTGCTCAAGACTTGGTTGATGATGACGATTTCGCCAGTGCTCTCAGCGCGCATCAGCATGCCGGGAAGCAGATTGGTAGTGCTGGCCACCGTGAAAGTGGAAACAACTGCATCTGCCACAGCTGCATCCAGATTCATGTTCGGGAAGATCATGGTCTTCGTAAAGAAGCCATGCTCGACCTGAACAGCGGTCTCCGATTGCAGCATGCTGGACATGCCAAACAGGGGCGCCTGACCATTGGGCATCAGGCGGGTGATCATCCCCGCAAACGACTTTGCTACATAGTCAGTAGTAGCATTGGCGGTGCTGGTGCTAAAGATACCTTGCGACATTTCTTGTCCTTCCTATTAGAGAACGATCCAGTCGAACGTGGCAGCGCCAGTCCGAACGATAGAGACAGCACTCCAGCTAGAAGCGGGAGTAGTGGCGCGGCCTCGGAGAGTTACGCCCGCGGCGGCAGTCCAAGTACCTGCGAAGGCATCCTGGATGGATACGAACATGGTGATGGAATCGCCAATGTCCATGTCGCCAAAAGCAGCCAACAGCACAGCAGCCGT
>CAZEMX010000038.1:5538-14690 GCA_964513415.1 uncultured Nitrososphaerota archaeon | reverse complement strand
CGTGGACTGCGGCGGTTCCGCCACTGCCCTGCGGCTCTTCACAGCGATCTCGGCTTACGCCGACGGTCCCACCACGCTCACCGGTAATGAGCAGCTGAGGAGGAGGCCGATGGGCGCGCTCCTCGTGGCCATGAATTCACTGGGCGCCAGGTGCCTCTCGAAGGGGGGGAGCGGCCTCCCTCCCGTCATGGTGTTGGGAGGAGGGGCAGAGGGCGGGAGCGCGAGCATACGCGGCGACGTCAGCTCGCAGTTCATATCTGCCCTGCTCATCATGTGCACACACGCGAGGCGCGACGCCACAATCCGCCTGACCAGCCCGCTGGAGTCGAGTCGCTACGTCGACATGACCATCGAGGTCCTGCGGGCATTCGGGGCCGAGGCTGTCTTCCATACTGCGTCGGGGTTGTTCACGGTGCCGGGGCGCCAGCCGCTCCGCCCCGCATCCTTCGAGGTGGAGGGCGACTTCTCCTCCGCCGCGTTCATGCTTGCCGCCGGAGCGCTGTGCGGCGCGGTCGAGGTTCGGGGGATCCGCCTGCCCTCGCTGCAGGGCGATGTCGCCGCCGTGGACATGCTCCGCCGGATGGGCGCTGCCACTTCCTGCACCAGCAGTTCGGTCACCGCCGCGAAGTCGCCTCTTAAGGGGATCGAGATAGACGCGGCGCAGGTCCCCGACCTCGTGCCAGTGCTGGCAGCAGTGGCCGCGAGAGCAGAGGGGGAGACTAGGATCACCGGCATCCGGCGGCTGAGGTACAAAGAGAGCGACAGGATAGCCACGACTGCAGAAACGCTCATCAGGATGGGCGCCTCGATTAAGACTGGTGACGATTGGATGACCATCCGAGGCGCCGGCGCGACAAGGGGCGCGACGATAGACCCTGCCGGCGACCACCGCATCGCCATGGCATGCGCAGTCCTTGCTTTGGCATCCGATGGTGTGTCCGTCATAAAGAATGCGGAGTGCGTCTCGAAGAGCTACCCGTCGTTCTTCGAGGACCTGGCGGAGATGGGAGCCAATGTGGAGTTGGTGTCATGAGCTTTGGGATAGGCAGTGCGTTCAGGATTACCGTATTCGGCGAGTCGCACGGGCGGTGCATAGGCGCGGTCGTTGAGGGCTGCCCCGCAGGGCTTGAGCTAGGCGCTGCCGACATACAGCGCGAGCTGGACCGCCGCAGGCCCGGGAGGGGCACGGCAAGCCCTAGGTCCGAGAGCGACACCGTCACGGTAGAGAGCGGGATCACGGACGGAAGGACGAACGGCGGTCCGGTAATGATGATGATACGCAACGAGGACACCGACTCCTCGTGGTATGCGAAGAACAGGAACGTGCCCCGCCCCAGCCACGCTGACTACACCGCTTACGTCAAGTACGGGGGGTTCAACGACTGGAGGGGCGGCGGCTTCTTCTCGGGCAGGATAACTGCAGGCATGGTCATGGGCGGCGCGGTCGCGAAGAAGCTACTCTCGAGGAGCGGCGTCAGGGTCGTCGCTCATTTGGTCCAGGTCGGGAGCGTGAAGGCAGCCCGTTCGCCGGATGATGGTCTGGAGGCCCGGGCGGCTGAGAGCCCAGTCTGGTGCGCCGATGCGCGCGCGTCTGAGCTGATGGTCAAGGCGATCGACGAGGCAAGGGCTGATGGCGACTCGGTCGGGGGGGTCGTGGAGTGCAGGGTCTTCGGCCTGCCTGCGGGGATAGGCGAGCCGGTCTTCGACTCCGTGGAGAGCCTGCTCTCCCATGCAATCTTCAGCATCCCTGCAGCGAAGGGGATAGAGTTCGGCGGAGGGTTCGCCATGTCTGCAAGGCGCGGCTCCGAGGCAAATGACGAGTTCGCCCTCGACGGCGGCCGGATAGTCACGCTGACGAACAACTCCGGGGGGATACTGGGCGGCATAACGAACGGCATGCCCCTGATCCTCAGGGTCGCGTTCAAGCCGACTCCGTCGATAGCCAAGGAGCAGCGGAGCGTCGATCTGTCGAGGATGGCGGAGGCGACGATCCGGGTAGGCGGCAGGCACGACCCATGCATAGCCGTGAGGGCGGTGCCGGTCGTCGAGGCGATGGTCTCGGCGAGCCTCGCCGACATGCTGAAGAAGGCTCACAAGATCGGGAAGTATCTGGACCGCGGTTGACTGGAGACGGGAATGGATGTTGAGTGAAGCTAAGCAAAACGATATGGAACGGGGCTGAGGCAAGGCAAGATGAGGTAAGAAAAGGGAAGTGGGATCAAAAATGGCTGAAAAGGATCTGGATCTTGATGCGGCGAGGAAGAGGATAAATAAGATTGACGATGACATCGTGAGGCTGCTCAACGAGAGGGCTGCCGCCTGCAAGGGGATCGGGAAGCTGAAGTCCGCCCTGAACATGGAGGTCCTGGACATGAACAGGGAGAGCCAGGTGCTGGAGAGGGTTACCTCCGCCTCCGAGGATGCCCCGCCCGAGGGGATCCGGACGATCTACCGAGAGGTCATATCGATGTGCAGGAACATACAGCGGCCAACCTCAGTGGCATACTTGGGGCCGGCGGGCAGCTTCTCGCATGAGGCGGCCAGCCAGGTCTTCGGTGAGGCCTCGCGCTACTCGCCGTGCAGGCGCATAAAGAAGATCTTCATAGAGGTTGAGATCGGCAGGTGCGACGTGGGCGTCGTACCGCTGGAGAACTCGATCGAGGGCGCGGTGAACGAGACCCTCGACTGCTTCATAGACTACCCCCTGGCGATAACCGGGGAGATACAGCTCCGGATAACGCAGAACCTCATAGTGAACCCGCAGGTGGAGTCGCTCTCGTCGATCGAGCGCATCTACTCGCACCCGCAGGCGCTGGCCCAATGCGACGGCTACATAACAAAATACCTCAGCGACAAGGACATCGTCGCGACCGAGTCCACTGCAAGGGCCGCGGAGCACGTCCTCAGGGACATAAAGGGTGCCGCGATATCAAGCAAGGCCGCGGCGGAGCTGAACGGGCTGAAGATCTACGAGGCTGGCATCGAGGACACGCCGAACAACTACACCCGCTTCGCCACGATCCACAAGGGCGACCCCCCGAAGACCGGCACGAAGACCTCTGCGATATTCGCGCTCGAGCACGTCCCCGGGTCGCTTGCCGAGATACTGACAATGTTCGCAAAGAGGAACGTCAACATCACGATGGTCCTGTCGCGCCCCATGCCGTCGAGGAGCTGGGAGTACTACTTCTACTTGGACTTCGAGGGGAGCATGAGCGACGAGAACGTCGCGCAGGCGCTGAAGGACGTGAGGGGGAGAACAAGATTCCTGAGGGTGCTGGGGAGCTACTCAAAGTTGCAGTAGTAGGGACGGGCCGGATGGGGCGCTGCATGGCGGCTCTCCTGAGGGGCTCCTGCGACCTGACGATTATGGGCAGGGATGCGGGCAAGGCGAAGGCTGTGGCCGGGAGGATGGGCATAATGGGGGGCGCGCCAGCCGACCTCCCACGGATGGATGTCGTAGTTCTGACCGTTCCGACCGGCGCCCTGCTCTCCTCTGCGAGGGAGACCTCCAGCCTCATGAAGGCCGGGTCACTTCTGGTCGACATCTCGTCTGTGAAGTGCGGGGTGGTCGAGGGGATCTGCAGTGCGCTGCCGGATGGGGTCTTCTTCATCAGCATCCACCCGCTCTTCGCGTCGCCGCATGTGAGGGTCAAGAACGCTATCGTCGTGCCAGTCCGCCCCGGCCCTTGGATGCCTGCCCTCACTGGTTTGCTCACCCGCGCGGGTATGAGGGTGAGGGAGGCGAGCGCTGAGGAGCACGACCGGGTGATGGCTACCGTGCAGGTTATCCCCCACTTCGCACTCCTGTCGATCAAGGAGGCGATAGCGAGGGCGAGGGGTGACTTCGCCGGGGACGATGACTTGGAGCCGTTCCTGACGCACAACATCATCAAGATCATGCGCACGATAGGTCTGATCGACCGGAACATCGCTACGATCGAGATGATCCAGAGGGAGAACAAGTATGCCACAGCCGCGAGGAAGGCTTTCATCGAGGAGGCCGCCAAGCTCGATGCGCATTACAGCAGACGCAATGCATAACCGCCATCCCATCGCACGTCCCCGAAACCCGCCTCTAGGTCAGTATTTCTTGATGCCTTCAGGGTAGCGCCGCCGTTGCTGGGTGCCGCGGATCCAGAACGTGTTGCCTGTCCGCGTCGGATATTTCTGTAATTTTCGAGCCAGGTTTGTCCGGATAACCGTGGCTATTTAGCGTTTGTGGCAAAAAACGGGCATTCTTGATGCAGCTTTCTGCCTTCAGCTAAAAAGTTACTAAGATGGGGCCGTCGGGATTTGAACCCGAGATCACATGCGCCCCAGGCATGCATCCTGGACCAAGCTAGACTACGGCCCCTTTGACTTGGACTGCGGTCCTCTGCTACATTCGGCAGTTCCTAAATATAACGCCTTCTTTTTCCAATGAGCCAAGGGCAAACCACAGGCTTGCATTGAGCGTCATTCTTGGCAAATATCGCAGCGGGGCGGTCTTCAGGCAATTCCTTCAGCATGAACTTCATCCATTCGCGTTGCATCTTCTCGAGCTTGAGCGCCAAGTCCTAGATGTGTATGTAGGCCCGCCTCTTCGTCATCAGCCGGCCTCGACCACTTGGAGATCAATGCCCGCGCCCACTCGTCAAATGGCGTCTCGAGTAATGTCGGGGGCATTATCCTCGAAGGCGAAGCAGGCGTGGGCGTTCAACACGCGCACCCTGCCTTTGCAGCTCAGAACGCGCCTGCCTCACGACAAATAAGGCGCTGCCCTCAGGATGTGCACTATCCTAGACGTATGTACGCGGCGGGAACTCTATGGTGGCACTCCGCATTCGCTGTCAGGAAAAGCACGCCGCCTCAGGGCTTCTCTCGAATCTACCGCGGCATTCTAGCCCTTCTTTATCAGAAGCATGCTGAGCACGACCGGCAGCGCGACCGCCACCCCTGCAACGCCAAATGCGACCCCTCCGAATGCCGACAGGATCGAGCCGCCTATGGCTGGCAACCCGACCGAGGTCACACCAGTCACCACATCATTCGCCCCTAGGACGCTGCCCCTCATCCGGCCCGGCGTCAGGTCGCAGAGCAGCGCCGTCGTAGCCACATTCGTCGCGCTCCAACCAAGGCCGATCAGGAAGACCCCGAGCGTGATGATCAGGTAGCTCTGCGTGAGCGGCATCAGGAACGCCCCTGCGCCGAGTACGAGCCCTCCAAGCGCCGTGACCGGCTTGCGCCCGTACCTGTCCGCGAGCCAGCCGAAGGGTATCGAGAGGCCGAACATTCCGAAGACGTGGATGGAGACCGAGACGTTGATCAGGGCGAGGTCGACGCCGTACTGCTTCAGCAGTATCGAGACCATCGACATCCCCATCACCATCCCTCCCCACGCGAATGCCGACGCGATGAAGGCCGCGGCGATCGGGGTGCTCCTGAAGCCGGCGGAGGGATGGGCCGACGGGCTCGGGCATGCCCCTCCTGCCTGTATGCCTACGACCCCCTCCCCTGGATAATAGCTCCCGATGTTGCGGAGTATCTCCCTCGTGTCCGGCCTTACAAGCCACACGAAGAGCGCGGCCACAATCATAAGCGGCAGAGATGCCAGCAGTATGGTGACGTATGTCCCAAGTCCTGTGAACTCCATGTAAGGTGCGGCCGCCGAGAGGAGCGGAGCCATGAACGTCCCCACTACGCTGCCTGTGAGCAGGTACCCCATCCCCTCCCCGCGCCTGCGGGCGGGGTACATGTCGGTTACCGGGACCCTCAAGAGGTTCATCACTCCTGCCCCCGAGCCGAAGATGAATATTCCTGCCCAGAAGAGCTCAAGGGATGACCACATCAGGGCGTAGCACATCGTCAGCAGCGCGGAGCAGGTTATGGCTATCCCTATATACAGCACGGTCTTCCTGCCGAGGCTGTCCATCAGCCTGCCCGCACCGTAGGCGACGAGGACCCTCCCCCCGATTGCCACTGCCGATGCTAGACTGCCGAGCGCCGGCGACTTGGTGAACGCGAATACGGCCAGCGCGGCTATCACCATCGTGCTCTGGAATACCCCAGAGAAGAGGGCCTGGCTTATCGTGAGCATCGTCGTGTTCCGCTTTACAATCGCCGGTATTGGCATCCCGCCCAAGCCGCTGGCAAAACCCACTGGAGTCCACCTACCTCTGCTTATTCTTGGATGCTACTATTAACAGCACCGCGACCGCAATCGCTGCGATCAAGGTCTGATAGGCTGCTGCGCCGTTCCAGGGCGCGTCCGGAGTCTGGCTGCCTCCGGCCTTCTGCACGTAGAGCGTCCAGTCGCTGGGGTCGAACTCGTTCTGGTGCGGATAAAGCGCGGCATATCCGCCATCCAGCAGGTCCTTGTTGACGTTGAGGCAGTGTGTAGAGTTGAAGTCCACATAAGCGACGCACACGATCCTCGTGCCCGTGGTGTCGTACCTGTACTGGTCGTCGACGTCGAGATAAACCGTCTTGTTGTAGATCAGGCTGATCAGGTGCGCCTTGGCTGCGCCATATCCCGCCTCGCCGACCTCTGGGGTGTTTATGTCTGCGAGCCTTATCCTGTCGCCGGTCTCTATGTCGAAGGTGTCCCCATCGACCACCCATGTCGCCCTGGACGTAAGGTCGAACTCAAAGGCCGCAACCGCACTGACCTGCATGAACAGTGCGAGCGACAGCGCCATGATGAGCAATGCCCTCCCCCTCATTATGTCCTACCCTTCAGAATTGTTGCTTACCTTTGCAGTCCGAAGAGGCTTTAACCATTTGCGGTCTGGGCAGAAGGCTTGGGCGGCTCCGGCTGCCTCTCCTTCCTGAACCTGAACACCATCTTCGACCGGTCGAACCCCGCCAGCTCGAAGTGGGCGCTCATCACTATCGCCCGCTTCGGGCAGACCTCCGCGCACTCCTCGCAGAAGATGCACCTGTCCATCAGGTACTCTATCTCCGCCTCCGGGCCCTTTCCTATCAGCCTTATCGCACCGGGCGGGCACGCATTCTGGCAGAGCACGCAGAGTATGCACTTCGACATCTCCCATGCCGGCATCCCCCTGAACCTCGGAGGCACCGGCACCTTCTCCGCCGGGTACCTGACCGTGCAGGGCTTCCGCCTGAGCTGCCTCAGCGCCTCCCCGACTATGCTCACCCTGTCAGGCCCCCAGCCCCATCTGCACGAGCACCACCTGCGCGGCCGCGATCGGCAGCATGTACTTCCACATCCCGGCTATCATCTGGTCAATCCTGAACCTCGCGAAGAGCGCCCTCGCGAACGAGAAGGCCGCGACGACCGCTGCGGTCTTAACGACGAACATGGCAGCAGCTGGGATCAGCCACAGCTGCTGGGCGCCCCCAAGGTAGAGCGACACAACGAGCGCCGAGACGAGGACCATCTCGAGGTCCCTCCCCATGCGGAATAGCGCGAGCCTCCTGCCGGTGAACTCAGTCCTCCAACCTGCGACTATCTCGGTCTCCGCCTCCGGTATGTCGAAGGGGACCAGCTCCAGCTCCGCGAGCATGCATACCATCACGACCGCAAGGCCTATCGGCTGGAGGGCCGCCCCCCACATGGCGATAGCCGCCTGCCACTGCACTATCCCGCTTACGGACAGGCTCCTGGCCGCTATCGCAGGGCACACCAGCACCAGCCCCAGGGGGATCTCGTAGCTCAGCATCTGGAGCGCTGAGCGGACGCTCCCTATCGCCGAGAACCTGCTCATGGATGACCACCCCGCCAGGAATATGAGCAGCGTCATCAGCCCGAATGAGAAGAGGATGAATATCAGGTCGCCCTCGAACGAGATGAGCGCCTCTGGTGCGGCGATGGGCATTATGAAGAGCGCGGTCAGCGGCAGCGCCGCGTACATGACCGGCACGGCGAAGAAGAGGTTCGCGTCGCACACCCTCGGCACAATGTCCTCCTTCGAGATGAGCTTCAAGAAGTCTGCCACCGGCTGCAGGATCCCCGCCGGTCCGGTGTAGAGCGGCCCGTACCTCCCCTGGACCCGCGCGAAGAGCTTCCTGTCCACCCACTCGTAGAGGAACGCCAGGCAGATCACGAAGAGCGCGCCGGGGAAGACCACGAGCTGGAATATCTCGTATGCGACCATGTGGATCCCCCGCGCTAGCGCGCCCTCCCAGTGGCGCCGCCACTCCTTATGAAGACCATCCTGTCCATGCATGAGAAGCAGGGGTCGATCCCCGCTAGTATTATCGGAATATCTGCCACGTGTATCCCGACGAGCATCTTGCACAGCGCCGGGATGTTGGCGAGCGTCGGGGCCCTGATCTTGTACCTGTCAGGCTTGGCCGTCCCGTTGGACCTTGCGTAGTGCATATCCTCCCCCCGAGGCGCCTCGACCCTCGAGACGCACTCGCCCGCGGGCACATTCCTCGGGGCGCGAACCCTGAATACCCCCTCGGGCAGGTGCTCCAGTGCATGGCGGATTATGCCGATGCTCTCCACCATCTCCTCCGCCCTGACCTCAGTCCTGCCGAAGACATCGCAGCTGTCTGAGGTTATCACGTTGAACGGCATCTCGTCGTAGGCTGCGTATGGATCGTCGCGCCTCACGTCGCCCTTGATGCCGCTCGCCCTGAGCGTCGGGCCCACGGCGTTCAGCCTGGCCGCATCCGCCGGCTTCAGCACGCCAACATCACGTGTCCTCCTCAGGAATGTCGGCTCAGTCCGGACGATGCGAAGGTACTCCCTCGCCCTCCCCTCGAAGTGCTCAAGGGTGCGCCGGATCCTGTCCGCCATCTCCGACGATATGTCCCTGCGGACGCCCCCAGCGTGTTTATGGCATGGAGCACGCGCCCCCCTGTGAGCTCCTGGAAGAGGTTGAGGATGGCCTCCCTGTCCCGCCAGGCATACATGAAGAGCGTGTCGAAGCCCGCCTCGTGCGCGACCAGCCCAACCCACAGCGAGTGGCTGTGGAGCCTCTCCAGCTCCGACATGATCATGCGTATATACTTCGCCCTCGGCGGCACGTCGATGCCCATGAGCTCCTCTATCGCCTGGGCGTAGCAGCAGGTGTGGGCGATCGTGCATATGCCGCAGACCCTCTCGGCAAGGTAGATGCCGTGACCGTAGGTGCTGAGCTCTAGCGCCTTCTCGATCCCGCGGTGGACATAGCCGATGCGCGGCGTGACCCCCACTA
>CAZEMX010000038.1:0-5438 GCA_964513415.1 uncultured Nitrososphaerota archaeon | reverse complement strand
AGCGCCTTCTCGATCCCGCGGTGGACATAGCCGATGCGCGGCGTGACCCCCACTACTGTGTCCCCGTCCACTTCAAAGAGGAAGTGCTCTGGCTCCTTGAGGGCCGGATGCTGCGGCCCGAAGGGCACCTTTATAGTCGACGCGTAACCCATCCGTCACCCCTTCTCCAAATCGAGTCTGACCTTGATCAGCCCCTCGTAGGTCTGGTCCTTCCTGAGCGGGTGCACACCGCTCGGCCACCCCTTGGGCAGCACCAGGTTGGAATCGTCCTTCAGTCCCTCGAACCTGATCCCTGTCATCTCCTCTGCCTCCCGCTCGTAAATCGCCGCGTTTGGCATGATCTCAGATATGTCTGGCAGCACCGCATCTCCCTTCGGGACCCTGACCGAGAGCGTAAGCACCGTCGCTCCCATGCATGCAAGGTGGTACATTGCCTCCATCTCCTCACCCGCCTCGGCAGCGGTGATCGCAATCAGGTGCGAGAATTCTAGGTCCAGTACTGCATGCCTGATCGCCTCGCCGAACGCTCCCCTGCTGACCCTGACGAATGCCCTCCTCGGCTTCGGAGCTCTTGCATCCAGGACTTCAGCCCCCAGCCGCTCCTGCATATGCTTGACTGTCCCTGCCCCGTCTATCATCCCTTGGTCCCCCTGATCTTCTGCAGCAGCTTTGCGATTCCGTCTATCATTGCCTCGGGCTTCGGCGGGCATCCGGGCACATACACATCCACCGGGACGACGGAATCGACGCCACCGTGGACGCAGTAGCAGCTCCTGAAAGGCGCCCCGCTCACGGCGCATGTTCCGAGCGCGACGACGAACTTTGGCGATGGCATCTGGTCATAGACCCTCTTCAGGCTATGTGCGATCTGCACCGTCACCGGTCCAGTCACGGCGAGTATGTCTGCATGCCTCGGGCTGCCCTGTAGCTTGATGCCGAAGCGCTCCACGTCGTAGACGGGGGTGATCGCCGCCACGAACTCGATGTCGCAGCCGTTGCATCCCCCAGTGTTGAAGTGGATCAGCCACGGCGACCCGGAGCGGGCCCAGTTGACCGCCACCTATGTCTGCCCCCTTGAGAGCATCAGCGCCATTACCGCGACAATTACTATTGAGACATAGACGACGGGCATCATCCCAAGCGCGAAATATGATGTCGCTACCATGAATGCCGCCACATCGAACACGAGGAAGAAGAGCGCGAAGATCAGAAACCTCTCCAGGTCAATGCGCGCCTCCTCAGCCGGAAGGTCCTCGCCGCATGCGTACGGCTCGGTCTTCGCCCCGCCCTCCTTGCCCCCCTTAGGGGCGATCCTCCTGCCTACGAGGTAGATGATGAGGGTGATCAAGAGCGAGAGCGCAAAACCAGTTATTAATGGAAAAGCGCCTGCCGCAATCATCGGCGATTACCCGATGCAAGCTTTTATTAGTATCTTATATAAATCATTTGTTATCAATGACGTACCATCGTCTTGCGGTGCAGTGTCATGCCATATGACATCCTCTTCTTCATCTTGATGGCGGTTACCGTAATCTTTGCGGTTTCTGCCATCGAGCTGAAGAACCTCCTCTACGCAATCCTCTCTTTCTGCGGCATGTGCGTTTCGATAGCCGCCATCTACTGGCTGCTGAGCGCGCCGTACGTCGCAGTCTTCCAGCTTCTGATCTATGCAGGCGCGGTGGTCACGATCTTCTTGGCAGCAGTCACCCTGACAAAGATGAAGGAGAGTATCAGGTGAGATGCGCTTGGACTGGATCGCCGTGGCCGGGGGCGCTCTGACCTTGGTCGTGGTTGCCTCCCTGGTCGCTCTGGTCGTCCAGCATCCGTTCCAGGCGTTCGGATACGGGGACATCTCCGGGCGGCTCCTGCCCGCCACCTCGGATCTGGGACCCGCAGCGAGCCAGTTGATGTGGGACTGCCGCAGCCTTGACGTTGTTGCGCAGGCATTTGCGATACTCGCAGCCGCGATAGCATGCCTCGCGATGCTCCGTAGCGACAGGGAGGTCGAGTGACGATGGAGCCGTCCTACTGCCTCGCATTCGTCTTTGCACTATGGGCCGTTGGCATCTACTGCCTCGCCACCAAGAGAAACATGCTGAGGATGATCTTCGGTCTGGAGGTCATGATCAACGCCGCGAACCTGTGCTTCATCTCGCTCGCGACCGGCGTGCCGGGCTTCGTTGACCCTCTAGCCCATTCCATCGTGATCGTCTCAATAGGCCTCTCCGGAGCCGTGAGTGCCGTCGCCATAACGCTGGTGGTGTACGCCTACCGGCATTACGGCACGCTGGACATCCGGGAGCTGAAGCGTTTGAGGGGATAGTGGAGCTGACAGGCATGTTCGCCCTTCCCCTAGACCTCCTGCTTCTCTTCACCGCGTTGTCTCCATTGGTCGGTCTGCTCGCCGCCAAGACGAGGCGGCCCTCCATAAGCGGCGTATACTCTGCCGCGGCCCTTGCGGCAGCCGCCGTATCCATCTATCCTGTCTACCAGGATGCATCGGCGGGCGCAGTCACGTCGATCGTAAACGTGGGCGCCTTCGTCTCATACATGCGCGTCGATATGTTGGCGGTCGCGATGTCCGCGACCTTCCTGATGCTGGGCGTTGCTGCGGCGGTCTACTCCATATCCTACATGTCGAAGGAGAGTGGCTCGCCTATGTACTACAGCCTGCTGCTCTCCATGATAAGCGGCATGGTGGGCGTCGTCTACTCCGGGGACCTCTTCACACTATTCGTCTTCTGGGAGATGATGTGCATATCCTCCTACGTCCTGGTCGCATTCAGCAGGGGGAGCGGCGACTCCGTCGAGGCCGCCTTCAAGTACCTCGTCATGAGCGGCGCCGGCTCGGCGACGATCCTCCTCGGGATATCCCTCCTGTACGGGATGAGCGGCACGCTCAGCTTCGAGGGCCTGGCTCTGGCCTTCGGCCGGTCCGAGCCTAGCCTCTGGATCTACGTCGCCTCGATAGTCTCCCTCGTTGGCTTCGGCGTCAAGGCCGCCGTGGTGCCGCTCCACACGTGGCTCCCCGACGCACACTCTGCAGCCCCGTCGCCCATCTCTGCCCTCCTCTCCGGCGTCGTCATCGAGGCGGGCGCATACGCGCTCTGCAGGCTCTGCTTCACGGCATTCCTGCCCGTCCAGTCGCAGTGGCTCCCCATAGTGATGGTCCTCAGCGTCGTAACCATGATCGTGGGCAACGCCATGCCCCTGCTGCAGGGGGACGTCAAGCGGCTCCTCGCATACTCCAGCATAGGGCACATGGGATACATACTCGCCGGCCTCTCTATCGGGACACAGCTAGCGCTTACTGGTGCACTCCTGCACATATTCAACCACGCCCTGATGAAGGGGGCGGCCTTCCTCTGCGTCGGCGCGATCATCTGCCGGATCGGCAGCAGGCAGATCGGCGACATGTCCGGCATCGCGCGCAGGATGCCAATCACAGCGACGGCGCTGGCAATCTCCCTCTTTGCCCTTATCGGCATGCCGCCGTTGAACGGGTTCATCAGCGAGCTGACTATAGTCACGGCCGCATTCCAGTCTGACCTGGTCTGGCTCGGGATCGCCGTGATCCTCAACAGCGTCCTCTCAGCATCCTACTATCTCCGGGTCATCCGAATCATGCTCCAGCCAACTGCGTCGGATGCTGTGCAGGGGGCCAAGGAGGCGCCCTGGTTGATGCTCCTGCCAATATGCGCGCTGGTCGGCATGATTGTCATCTTCGGTCTGTGGCCCGACCCTGTCATGGACCTGATGCAGCGGTCTGCCGCCGGCCTCATGATGCTCCTGCCGCAGGTGACCGGCTAATGCCGCTCGACTCCAGCATAGTGCCTTGGCTCTGCTGGGCCCTCCCCGCAGTCGGGTCTCTCGCCCCGCTTGCAATCCGCGGCGGCTCGGCCCGGGCGAAGGGCCTCCCTGTGGTCCTCCTCACCTTCGCCTCGATGATTCTGGCGCTCTCACTGCTGCCTTCCATGTCCGACTCGGGGTACTCCGACGTCCAGGCATTCTGGTTCTCGCTGCCCGGTGGCGGGAACGTCGGCATGGGTATGCTCGTTGACCCCCTGAGCGTCATAATCGTCAATGTCGTCGCCTTCCTCTGCTTCATGATAATGGTCTACTCCCTGAAGTACGTGGAGGGCGACCCCTCCGCGGGAAGGTACTGGTTCCTGATGTCCCTCTTCGTAGGCGGCATGTTGCTCCTCATCCTGGCCGACAACCTCATCCTCTTCTTCATCGGGTGGAAGCTCGTAGGCCTCTGCAGCTACGGCCTGATCGGTTACTACTACCGCGACGAGCGGGAGCACTGGATCGGCGGCCCCGCGCCATACCCCTTCCAGAAGCCGTCCAGGGCGGGCCTGAAGGCGCTGCTAGTGACCACGTTCGGGGACGTGGCACTCCTCGCGAGCGTTATAATAATCTACATCTACTCCGGCACGTTCAACTTCATGGAGCTTTATCAGACCTCCGCCGCGTGGCTCTCGCAGATGGCGCAGACGCCGGGCCTGCTGGCGGTCGTCAGCCTCCTCTTTGTGGCGGGCCCCCTCGCCAAATCCGCACAGTTCCCGTTCCAGGAGTGGCTCCCCGATGCCATGGCCGGGCCGACCCCCGTATCCGCGCTCATCCATGCCGCCACGATGGTCAAGGCGGGTGTCTACCTCGTGGCGAGGATCCTTCCGGTCTTCTTCGTCGCATACTGGGTCCTGTCGCCGGGCCTCTCCGAGGCGCTCGTCTTCTTCTACGCCATCGCCGCTGCAGGCGCGGTCACGATAGTCCTGGGGGCAACTCAGGCGATGGTCGCCCTGGAGCTCAAGAAGGTTCTGGCATATTCGACGATCAGCGCGATAGGTTACATGATGCTCTCCCTCGGCGTGAGCGGTTTAAGCCCCGCCTCGCTGGTGGAGGGCCTCTATGCCGGCGTATATCATCTCATCAACCACGGCGTATACAAGGCTGCGCTATTCCTCTGCGCGGGAATAGCGATCCACGCCTCCGGCTCCATATACATCAACGAGATGGGGCTCTCCAGGCGGTTCATGCGCCCCATCCTAGTCTTCATGGTCATAGGCGGGCTCGCCCTGACCGGCGCCCCGCCACTCTCGGGGTTCTGGAGCAAGGAGGGGATCCTCATGTCGTGCCTGGAGAGCGGGCAGTATCTCCTCTTCGCCGTAGCCTCTGTCAGCGTCATAGTAACTATGTTCTCCGTCATCCGCGTCCTTGGGCTAATGTTCGACGACAGGCGGCACGGCGCGGGCTCATCTGTGGCGGCGCCCGCATCCCATGAATCCGAGGACCACGGAAGCAAGGGGCATTCTGGAGGGTCGCCCGCCTTGATGCTGCTGCCGTGCGGCATCCTGGCCGCGCTGACCCTCGTTATCAGCGGCGTTGGCCCATGGCTAGGTGGGTCCCTCAAGGGCATATTCGAGGACTACCTCGTC
>CAZEMX010000037.1:0-15458 GCA_964513415.1 uncultured Nitrososphaerota archaeon | reverse complement strand
GCGAACTCGATATCATCGCACAGGAACTGGGGCTCGATGCGGGCAGCGTGAAGCAGATTATGAGTGCCGCCAGCACGTAGTAGGGGGGTAGGGCGAACCCGGAGGCATTCGAGATAACAACGATGGCAGCGGATAAAGGCAACGCAGTCATCGAGATAATGAACTTCTTCATTGGAGCCCGCGTACAGATCTCCTTGGGCAGATAGGAGTCTATCGCCATGCTGAGAAAGAGCGCCATGGCGGTAGGGAATGCAATGCACGAACCGAGGAGCACGGGGACGCCCAGAAGGCCGCTAAAGAGGACGCCGATCGTGATCATCGCCATTGGAACGATTATGAAGGCGACCATCTCGGCCGATGCGATAAGCGAGAATTTGTCGGGCATCGTTCTGAGGCGGCCCTGTAGCGCAGAGAAGAGCTTGAGGAGCTCGTCCCTCATGACTCGATACACCTCTGCACCTTCCCTTTGCGCGGATACGGATGTAAAATAGAGCTCCTTCACTGAGTCCGAAGGGTGATACTTCCCCTCGAAGAGGAGGGCATCGTACATGTCAACGGCATATAGCTGTCTTAGTCTATCAAGCCTCAGCGATTCGAAGCGGAAAGCCGGCAAATAAGCAAAATCCTTGATCAGTCCATATGCCCTCGGAATGGGCATGCCCGATGCGGATGCCATTGCAAGATATGTGGTTACAAAAGGCAACTCCCTCTCGCATGCCTTTCGCCGCGCGAAGCATGAGAGCCATGGCTGCATGATGAGCCAAGAGAGCGAGACTGCAGGCACGGCAAAGGAGACTGCGAGCAGAAGCATGGAGATAGAATTGAGCCTTGCTATGCCAAGGAGAGAGAGGATGACGAAGAGGATGGACGCAAAGAGTGGAAGTGCCAGCAGCGCGGCCCATCGCATAAGGCGTTTGGCGTACTCGAGCGGCGTCGAGAGCATGTTGCTTCGATAGACGGCCAATGATACCCGACCCGAGAGCGCCTCAGATAGCGAAAGACGAAGGTCCCTGAAGGCGCTCCTCTTGCGGAAGGAGGGCTGCCCGTTACAGGATAATCTCGA
Source organism: uncultured Nitrososphaerota archaeon (assembly GCA_964513415.1). GTDB lineage: Archaea > Thermoproteota > Methanomethylicia > Methanomethylicales > Methanomethylicaceae > Methanomethylicus. The sequence goes on along the minus strand of CAZEMX010000037.1, from coordinate 14,395 downwards.
TCCCGCCCGGGGGCTTTCACGGCGTCCTTCGCGATGCATTGTGAGGCGCTCCAGTTATTCTTGCATCTTCTCGCAGATCTCGTCCGAGAGGGATGGCTTGATGGCCTGCGAGGCTGCCCGCCGCTCCTTTGCGCTGAAGCTCGCTTCGTAGGCGTCGATCGTGCCTAGCGATCCATCGTCGGAGACCATGATTGACTCGGGGTCGAAGTCAGTTGAGGCCTGAAAGCGCCACACTGCCTTTGCGACGAAGAGGTAATCCCGAAATTCGGGCTGCAGCTTAGAGAGGCGCTTCAACTTGCCCAAGAATGCGACCCTTGCACGGTACTTCTCGATGAGGAGGGATTTTGTGATGCCGGCCTCTTCCATTATTCTTCCGGCAATGTTTGATGATGCAAGCAAGCCCTCGTCTGCAGAGAAAGAATCATTGGAAGAATCATAGTTGAAGAGGGGGACACAGGAGAGGTCGGCGCCGACATCGAAGAAGTTTATTGCCCTCCTTCGTTGAATGACCCGATCAGCCATCCTTGAGTAGGTCCTCGTGATGTACAGGATGCCCCCCAGCGACCCCAATGCGCCGCGCTCTACAGAGATCGGCGGCGATAGCAGACGCTGTATGGCAGCACGAGGGCTCTCGGAGTGGAGCGAGGTTACCCCGCCGTGTCCAGTCATGATAGCCTGCGCCCAGACGCGGGCCTCCTCACCCCGGACCTCGCCGACTACTAGGTGGTCGGCAGACATCCTCAGCGCCTCCTTTACTAAGGCGAACATGCCGATGTCGCCCTTCTCATCAAGGGTGACCGACTCGCGCACTACGAGGGAGAAGCGGTTCGGGTGAGCGAGCTTCAATTCAGGGGTGTCCTCTATGGTCACTATTACAGACCGCTCTGGGATCAGATTGCATAATGCGTTTATCATGGAGGTCTTGCCGGTGCCCATTGCGCCACAGACTAAGAAGGCCTTCTTGTACTCTTCCAAGAGCATGAGCCATGCTGCCATCTCCGGCGGGATGGTGTTGAGTAGCATCAGCGAGGTGATGGACCAGGGCTTTTCCGGGAACTTCCTGATGATGAAGTTTGACCCGTCGACTGAGACCTCCTTCTTATACGATGCCGAGAGGCGGTCTCCGTTGGGCAGCCGGATGCTTAGAATCGGCCTAAAGAGCGAGACAGACTTCCCGGACAGGTGGACGAGGCGCTCCAAGTAGCGGTCCAACTCCGCCGGCTCAAAAATAACGTTCGTAGGCATGATGCCGTAATCAGAGTGGGTGCAGGAGACATGCCGGCTGGCAGACGGCACCACGATATCTTCAACCTTGGTATCCCTCACCATGGGTTCGAGCTTCCCATAGCCGAGAACCTCCCTCTTGAGCAGATACTTGAAACGGGGCTCGTCGAGGCCTGCCTTCTGCACATACTCCTCGAACTTGGACTCGTCATTGACCATGGAGACAGGGATCAGGAAGAGGAGTTTGGACGAAATATCGAGCAGCGACTCTTGCTCCTGCTGTGTCATCGGGGGGTCGTTGACGATGTATTTGTAATCGCCGGTTATGTAGATGGTGCTCGCGCCCACAGAATACCTGTCGATGATATCCAGCGACGAGAGGTCTGCGTGCGAGAAATGGATGTTCAGGATCGGAAGGTCAAACCGGAGCAGGCTGGACGCGCGCCTGCTTTCGAGCTCCTCGTAAGCCCTCCGTTCAACCTGATCAAAGCTTAACGATCCGATTCCTTTTCTGCATCCCTTCCTGATCCTGAGGAGAGGCATAGCCATCATCCAAGTCAGCCAGTTTGGAAAAAAAGGAAGGAGGGAAGAGGGCGATCACTGCACATAGGCGCTGAACTGCAGTATCCCTTGGTTTGTTTCGAGTGCGCCTTTGACGGTGCTGCCGGCGGTAAACGATTCGCCGAAGGTGATCTCAAGCACTCGGCTATCTCCAGGTGTTATTACAGCAGGGGTTATCGTGGAGGCGGCCTCGGATCCGATGCGGCAGGCGGTTATTGTAGTGTTTGCGTTTCCGATGTTCTTTACAGTCATATAGAGCGTGTCGCTCTGGATAACAGGCGATCCGACTATGATGGCGGCACCTTGGCTCGCTGCAGAAGTCCCTGCAGAGACCATCCACGAGATGGCGACGCCGGTTACAGCGAGAGCTGCCACGGTTACGAGAATGGTGATGATGGGTGTCGAAATCTCTCCTCTTTTGCTTAGGGCATGTCTTGTCATATTTGCTCGCTTAGATATGCCATATAAAAGGGCAAGGCGCTAAGCAAACCTTTGTCCTTGTGGACGAGAGAGCAGCGTCATGGGAACCTGGGCAGAAGCTTCATCTTTGGTCATTGGCGCGCGTCTCCTCCCTGATCACCCTAGTCCTAACCGAAGTAAACCATCCAATTCGAATAGTGAGACCATAGAAGTTCCAACTGGTCGTTCGGGATGAATGCAGACGGCCCATAGAGCCTTCCAGCCGGAGCATGAAGCGGATTATTCCATGGATCATGGACAAATATGCCGTCGCAGTTATATCCATAGACGACAACGAAATGGCCATTGTCGGTATTCTTATCAAACCAAATAGCAATGATCAGCGGCTTGTTATCGACGAGCTTTGACTTCAGGAATAGCAACGATTCGCTGAAGGCCCTGCCCTGATCAACGTTGTAAGGGATGCCGTATTGTGCGATTGCGAAGAGCAGATTAGATATTTTTGTACCGTTGTTGTATTCCGTGCAGTTCATCTGCGAGGCCAAAAGCTCCTGACTCGGCAGGGACCCCAGCCCCTCGTACTTTAGGATCATCCTTACGGAGGCAGGGGCGCAGTAGTACCATTGCATTTGAGCGTCATATGAAGAGCCGACATCTGTGAAGTACGCTATCACGTGGGCGTCATTCAGGTGGATGGCATAAGTTGTGCAAGAGAGGACACTAGCCGTGACGAATAGCACGCCCAAATTGATTAGAAGCCGATTCCGCGCCACATGGTGCACCAGCATAATTTGGGTTGCGGCATCATCTTCATCAACGACCATTGCCATCCGAGCATGTGTTGCCAGAAGGCTGTCCTGAACGCACGATGGAGCCCCTGTCGCCCGAGCCGCTCCATGGCTGCCATCCCTGCCATTCAACTATCGCTTTTACCAATTATTTTATTTGTTACCTAGAACGGACCCCCAAATGGGTAATGGCGTTCTATTTTGTGGACAGGCGCGTTCAAAACCATAGCATAAAATACGGATTTTGGTAGTCTATAACAGGCGGTTGGGATTATGGCAGAGTCGTTATCAAAGAATGCTGCGCTGGTCATATGTGCGATATTTCTGGGCGTGGTAGTTGCAAGTTCATTTTATATCGTAGGGACGGCCCCATCGACGGATTTGAAGTCGTTCACGTCGTTCTCAGAGATGGAGGCATTTCTGCAGAGGGGGCTCTCGAGCGGCTACAGGGAGAGCTACGGCATAATGATGGATAATTTTGCGCTGAAAGCAGGAGCAGCTTCGACGGAGGCACAGGAATATTCGACGACGAATATTCAGGTTGCCGGAGTCGATGAGATGGACATGATCAAGACGGACGGGCGGTTCATATACGCGGTATCCGGCAACGCCGTTTACATAATTAGTGCGTTCCCAGCGGAGAACGCCACGATCCTGTCAGAGATAACGTTCAATGGCAGCTACAGCCCGGAGATCTATGTAAACGGCGACAGGCTCGTCGTGATAGGCAACGACTACCGGATATACCTGCTGTCCCGGCTCACATATGGCATCTCGAATGATGTTGCAAGGATATACATCCCATACTATTCAAATACTGGATTCGTGAAGGTTTACGATATCGCCGACAAGTCCAATCCTACGTTGGTAAAGGACATCTTCATAAACGGCAGCGTAACAGGCTCCAGGATGGTAGGCGACTACGTGTACCTCGTCGCGAACAAGCCGGCCATGATATACTACTCGGATCCTGTTGTCGATCTGCCGTCGTTCGTATGCAACAACATAACCACTAAGATAGACGCTACCGAAGTCAAGTATGTGGATGCGATAGAGAATTATTATAACTTCATAACAGTGATGGCCATCAACATCAACGATGCGTCCCAGCAGCCAACCACCGAGACGTTCTTGGCAGGATCATCCTCCACGATGTACGTCTCCACCCAGAACATGTATCTCGTGGCATACTCAGCGTACTTCAGGTCATTCATAGTGGCGAACGAGTGGTCGGAGCAGACGCTGATATACAGGCTGCACTTCGCCAACGATGCCATCACAGTGGAGGCGAGCGGCGCGGTGCCTGGGGGCGTCCTGGACCAGTTCAGCATGGATGAGCATGATGGGTACTTCAGGATCGCAACTACGGATTGGACGAGTAATGGCACAAAGAACAACATCTTTGTTCTTAACATGGACATGGAGATCGTCGGCGCTATAGAGAACATAGCCCCCGGCGAGAGGATCTACTCGTCTAGGTTCATGGGTGATTGGTGCTACCTGGTCACGTTTAGGCAGGTGGACCCATTCTACGTTATTGACCTCTCCTCGCCAACGGCGCCCGAGATAATCGGCATACTCAAGATACCAGGATACTCGAGCTATCTCCACCCCCTCGGCGACAGTTATGTCATTGGGGTCGGCAAGGAGGGGAGCAACCTCAAGCTGTCGCTCTTCGACGTATCCAACGTCTCAGAGCCAAGAGAGGTGGCCAAATTCCAGCTGGACTATGCATATTCGGATTCGGAGGCGCTTAACGACCACAAGGCATTCCTCTTTGACGAGCAGAAGGGCCTCCTTGTATTGCCAGTTTCGTGGAACAGCGGAAGGGATTGGACGTACTCACAAGGGGCATACGTCTTCAACCTTACCGTTGATGGCGGCTTCGTGCTCAAGGGGGTCGTGAACCACCAGCTGAACACCAACACGAGCAGCTGGGATTATGCGGTACGCAGGTCGCTCTATATCGGGAACACGCTGTATACGCTCTCTAGCGAGAAGCTGGTCATGAATGACCTCGCGTCGCTGGCCCTGATCAATGTCGTGGAGTTGCAGCCGTTCGGCTCCTGATCGCGTGCGGCACGCACCCCCTTTTTTTTCCAAATATGCCATTCATTATCCGTTGCCATAAAGCTACTCGTGCCTAAGGCAGCCGCCGAGCGCCCGATGGGTAATCACGACGTTCTTGAAAGCGAATCTTGAGGCGACTTTCTGCAGCAGATCGACGGATGGATTGCGGCTCACGTTGAATTGAGGGTGATGCGCGTTCTCTGGCAGGAACTCGACGATCGTGAGGCGGGCCATGCCGGATTCGTCCTTGGCTGAAAAGCCTGCGGACCTGAGCTCCGAATCGATTGTCGCCAGCATGGACAGGTCATCGTTGTATCCCGGAATCACGACCATCCGCACGTCCAGATATGAGGGCGAGCCAACCGCCAGCCGGAGGCTTGCCTTGATCGAGCTCATGTCGGGGGACGGGATGCCGGTCACCCTGGAGTAGGCAGGCAGGTCGAAAGGCGCCTTTATGTCCAATGAGACTAGGTCGAGGAGGGGCAGGACCTGCTTCAGCCTGTCGGGCATCGAGCCGTTTGTGTCAATGCCGAATTTTAGTCCGATGGATCTTGCGAAGCGGCCAAGCTCGATAAGCGGCTCGAGCTGCAGCAGCGGCTCCCCTCCGGTCACCTTGCATGCGCTTATCAGCTTGTTGCGTGCCAGCGCATCCTTTATTGCCGAGATGTCGGTCAGGTGCTCAGGGAGCTGCTTCTTCAGCCTCCAATTCTGGCAGTATCCGCAGTCGAAGTTGCAGCCTGAGAAGAAGATCACGGATGCCGGCTCGGATACAAAGTCGCAGAACGAGACCGGGACCATCTCGGCTGCGTAGACCTTGCCGGCATTCGCGCTCATTTGCCTATCCTGACCCTGTGCCTATCCTTGAGCTCCTGCCTCTTTGCGGCGTTCCACGAGCTCACATCCTGATAGTAGCCGGTGATCCTGGAGAAGCTCTTCACCGATTCGCTGCCGCAGACAGGGCACTTCGAGCTCAATCCGCCGCCTACATAGCCGCACGACCGGCACATGGTTATGTCCTTGGTGTGCGACCAGTAGCCCAACCATGACTCGGTTGCCAGCTTCCGGTTCAGTTTAAGCAGGGCCTCCGGATCGGGATTTGCCTCGCTCAGCCAGACGTGGAATATGTCTCCGCCCTTCAGGATCGGGAAGAACTTCTGCTCGATGCTCAACCGCTGGTCGAGAGGCACCGCTGCAGCGACGTTCACGTGGGCGCCGTTGGTATAGAACACCGGAACGTCCTTCGTCGATCCAAGCAGCGGCAGAGCCGTTTCGATGTCGCCCTTTACCAGCTCGCGCGCGAACTTGGGATAATGGATCAGATCAGCTACCGCAAACCGCTGGGCGGCGGACTCGGCGGGGGTCCTCGCGATGGAGAACTTCTTGCCTGTCGAATCCCCGAATGACTTGCGGATCTTGTCCATCATTATGAGCGTCTTGAGGGCGAGCCTCTGTGCAGATGGGTCCTCATGGATCTGGTATCCGGTCATGTACTCCACAAGCTCGTTCATGCCGACGAACCCTATGGTTAGCGACAGGTTGTGGATGTCGACTGCCGGGGGTGCGCCCTGTGGCCGCTGCGAGGCGAAGGGGACGAGCCCCCTCTCGAACTGCCGGATCGTGATCTTGTCCTTAAGCAGGAGGGCCTCCTTTGCGATCTCCATGGTATTCTGTAGCACCTCGAACATCTTCGCCTCGTCCCCACCGGACTTGTAAGCAATCCTAGGCAGGTTCAGCGTTACTACCTGCATGCCGCCCATAGAGAAGTGAGCGCCGTCCTCGAAGTTGACCTTCTTCTGGAAGGACTCAGAGTGGCCGTCCTCTGAGAAGGCGTATGCGCAGCACTGGAAGCAGGATACGCCGTCCTCCCCGCCTCTGTATGACGGGATCATGTTGTCGTAGTATGTTGATCCGAACTTCGCAGAGAGCTCGGCGGCGCGCATCATCACGTCTTCGAAGTTCTTGTCGTTCCAGTAACGGGACCTCATAACTACCTCAGGCTTGGGGAAGTTGAACATCTTCTTCAGCGCGTCCCCTTTCAGGTACTCGTCGAGCAGGGCGAGCGAGAAGCGGTGAACAACGTCCTCTAGGTCCCCATAGCGGAGATCGGTCCACTTCCTTCCGTGCGAGACGACCGGCGCGTCCTGCCACACCTTTGGAACTCCGGACTCGATCTGTATCGATGAGAAGACCGGCTGACCGCCCCTGGCAACGTAGAGCTGGGTCATCTCGTAAAGGAACATCTGGGCAGTCTGGTGCAGCTTCCGGTCGTCGAAGTCCTTCAGGTAGGGGGCCATGAACACCGTGAAGTTGAAGAAGCCCTGACCGCCTGCAAAGTTGGTCTGCGCCGCGCCCAAGACCTTCGCGGCGTGGAGTATTGCAACCTCAGCATGCTTTGCCGGCCCCGCAACAGACGTATGAGTGCCCGTGCCGTCAGGCATGAGCCCGTAATTGAAGAAGTACCTCAGGTCCCAGTCCTGACAGAACGGTCGCGTGCCCCAATATTCTAGGTCGTGGAGGTGGATGTCACCACGCAGATGTGCGTCTGCGATGTGGGACGGGATCATGAGAAGGTAAGATTCCTTGCTGAGAAAGTCGGCCTTCTTCTTGTGAAAAGTCTCGGGGTTTGCCTGAAGGTTTGCGTTCTCTTTGGATTCGTACCCCTCGGAGTTGTCTATCTGGTAGACGTCGTAAAGGGGCATGCCCACCCTCGTATAGACGTTGCGATGCTTGGCGAAGCCGTGCTCGAGGAGCTTCACGTTGACGATCTCCCTAATCAGGGGGCCGCTGAGCATCTTCAGCTTCATGTGGGTGATCTCCTCCTCGACCTCGGCTGCAATCGTCATTGCATCCTGCTCGGTCATCGGATCCTCGCCGTACAGCACCTTCACGAGCTGAGTCTCCTTGACCAGGCTCTTGACGATCAGATCCTTAGTAAATGGAACAATTACGCCGTCGCTCCTCCGCACCGGAGGAGGCAGCTTGCCATTCAGAACTACTTCGGTCATATTTTGGCCCCCGAGTGGTATGTGTAAACTATTTTTATGCGTTTCGGCTTTTAAAATTTTTTGAGTGAATAATTTAAAATAATCGATAAGCATGGAGGGGAAACGTTGGTGGATATTTATAAAGCCATATAAAAAAAGGGGCCTGCGCTGCTGGAAAATGACGGTATAAGATTAATATAAATCCTATTCTCAAATAATGAGAAAGATATCAGCGGCCCGGCCACAAAAAGGGGGATTTCTTAACGATAGTGCCAATTCCTGCCGCTCTTCAATGCGCCTGAGGGCGGGTCATATGCCATCCCATATTGAGCGCTTCCCGCTGAAGGGGCGGGCGTGCTCAAGGGATTTGAATAGCGAATAGCTCTCCTCGAGCATGTCGCTCAGAGTCAGAGGAGAACGAAACCTTTCCCCCACCTCGCCTGCACCTATCAGCGCAAGACCGACCAGGTCCGTGAAAGGTTCAGGTGAGGGTGCCAACAGCATGGCAACGCCTAGTCGCTTGAGGTTCTTGTAAGATCTCCTCTGACCCGAGCTACCCACTACGCCTTTGAGTGACCGAAGGCCAGTGTCCAATTCCTCATAAGCCTTGGCGCCGTCTTTGCATGAGGCGACCAGCGCTCTGCACGCGTCCTTCATTATCGCACCTTGATAACAAACATGTTAACAGCATTTAAAAGGGCTCCATGAAGAAAAATCATGAGGAAGCTCAAAAAAGCTTAAAGTGGGATAAAAGTGGGAAAAATTTATATGCCTATGCTGCTATGCGGATTTGGGGACGCAAAAATGGAAAGAAGGAATTTACTTCACTAGGTTCCAGACCCCGAGAGGGTTCAGGGACATTACTCCAGATGAGGTTCGGAAGTATACTTTTGTCGAGGGACGGCTCCGGGACATCTACGCCAAATGGGGCTACAGCGAGGTCAGAACCTCAATGATGGATTACTATGACATCATACGCGGCGGCACGGGCGAGGGGTTCGCAGACGCCCTATTCAAGTTCCAGGACACTGACGGCAAGCTGATGTCGCTCAGGGGCGAGGTCACCACACAGATAGCCAGGATGCTGGCGACAAGCCTCAAGGAGAGGAGGCTGTTCTACATATCCAATTGCCTCAAGTATACAGAGGACAGGACGCTCATCGGACGGGAGTCGTGGCAGGCCGGGGCGGAGCTCATAGGCGGCGATACGGTCGCGGCGGATGCAGAGTCCATAGCGCTCCTTGTGAACGCACTCGATGCGCTCGGCCTCAGGGGCGCCCGCGTCGATATAGGCAGCGTCGAGGCATTCAGGGCACTGATGGCGAGGTACCAAATCGAGGACTGCGAGCGCGTAACCCGGTCAGTGATCGCCAAATCAGCGGATGACCTCAGATATGCAACCGACGACATGGAAGCCCAGGAGGCGTTCGCATACATAATGCTGAAGAGGGGCGGGCCGGAGATCCTTGACGGGCTCATGGATCTTACCGGGGGCTGCATGCAAGCACAGAGAGATTACTTCAGGACGCTCTTCAGGCTTCTGGAGGCTTACGGCTGCGCAGACAGGGTATGCGTTGACCTAGGCACCATAAGAGAGATGAAGTATTACAACGGGATAGTCTTTGAGGCATACCTGAGCGGCTTTGGCATGCCTGTAGGGGGAGGGGGGAGGTATGACGCCATGATGAGCGAGTTCGGGCTTGAGGGTATGTCGGCAACGGGGTTTGCGCTCAGCGTTGATCTCTGCGTGAAGGCGCTAGAGTCGAGGGGGTTCGAGTTCGGCAGCCGGAAGGCGCCACTGAAGGTTAGCTATCGCGGAGGAAAGATCGAAGAGGCGATCAGGCTGGCAATGTCGATGAGGGCAGGGGGCAAGAATTGCATTGTCGATGCTGCGCAGCCGGGATCCGGGGAGGGGGCGGAAGGCGAGGGGGACAGGGGCGCCAGCGTCGCAAGGGAAGGGAGGGCTGACTGGTGACCGAGGAGATCACCATAGCGATCCCCAACAAGGGCAGACTGAAGGAGCCCATAGTGAAGCTGCTGGAGGCGGCAGGGATCAGAAGGGCCGGTGACGACAGGGTTTACCTCAGCACCACTAACGATGCATCCATAAAGTTGCTCTCAGTAAGGGCGGCAGACATACCCGTCTACGTTTACCACGGGATAGCCGACGTCGGAATAACCGGAAGGGACATAATAGCCGAGACGAGCCTAGACCTCTATGAGCTGGCAGACCTTGGATTCGGCGCGTGCAGCCTGGTTGTCGCCGTGGAGAAGGGAAAGCAGTACTCCGATGCGGCGGAGATAAGGCCGGGCTCGAAGATAGCCACGGAGTTTCCGAACATAACAAAGAAGTTCTTCAACGGCATAGGCGTTCAGGTGGAGATAATAGCGCTCAGGGGAGCCATGGAGATAGCCCCGCGCCTGGGCCTTGCAGAGGCGATAGTCGACCTTGCAAGCACTGGCGCGACGCTCGAGAAGAACGGCCTCAAGCAGGTCGGCGAGATACTGAGGTCGTCAGCGAGGCTAATATGCAACAAAGTGTCATACAAGACGAAGTACGAGGCGGTGGAAAGCCTCGTCAGAAGGCTGAAGGAGGCCAACGTATGATAATCACTGACATAAATTACCTGTCATCGAAGCAGCAGGGCATCCCAGACGAAGTGATTGCGGTAGTGAAGGGCATAGTCTCCGATGTCAAGGAGAGGGGCGACGATGCCGTATTGGAGTACACGGAGAAGTTCGACCGCGTCCGCATCGACAAGTCGGAGCTCAAGGTCGGCTGGCAGGAGATGAGGAGGGCATACGGCGCAACGCCGGAGAGCCTCAGGTCAGCGCTTAAGGCTGCATCGGATCGGATAAGGGCGTTCCAAGAGATGCAGCTGCCGGAGGACAGGGCGATCGAGACAGCGCCTGGTGTTTCTGCGGGGGTCAAGCACGACCCGATTTCATCGGTGGGGATCTACGTCCCCGGGGGAAGCGCGGCATACCCATCAACGGTTCTTATGACCGCGATGCCGGCGAAGGTAGCGAAGGTCGGCAGGGTGGCACTCTTTACGCCCCCGGGCAGGGATGGCAGGATACCCGATTCGATCCTTGCGGCCGCCTATCTTGCGGAGGTGGACGAGGTGTTCAAGGCGGGAGGGGCGCAGGCGATCGCCGCCATGGCTTATGGCACAGGCACCATAAGGAGGGTCGAGAAGATCGTTGGCCCCGGCAACATCTACGTCACCGCGGCGAAGATGCTCGTCAGCTGGGACGTCTCGATCGACATGCCCGCAGGCCCAAGCGAGGTCATGATATACGCGGAGGGGGTGCAGAGGGCGGACTGGGTCGCCCTCGACGTGCTGGCCCAGGCGGAGCACGACCCGAGAGCGAGGGCCATAGTGGTTACGGCAAACAGGGTCTTCGCGGAGGCTTTGAAGGCAGAGGTGGAGCGCATGGCTGTCGGCTCGCCGCGCCGCGAGATACTTGAGAGGAGCCTCCAGAATGCGGCGATACTGGTCGTCGCAGACAGGCAGGAGGCGATCAAGGCGATCAACATGATGGCGCCCGAACACCTGCAGATCGTAGGCGATGACCTCGAGGAGATGGTTGCGCAGGTCAGGAACGCAGGGGCAGTCTTCATAGGCGAGACTACGCCCGTGGCGCTGGGCGACTATTCCGTCGGTACGAACCACGTCCTGCCCACAATGGGCTGGGCAAAGCGGGCATCGCCGCTCTCCGTGAGGGACTTTCTGAGGACCAGGGAGTACATCAGATGCACCAAGGAGGGGTTGGGCAGTATTGCCAATGACGCCGTAATAATAGCCACGGCCGAAGGGCTCCTGAACCACGCCAGATCTGTATCGGCAAGGCTCGATGGGGGGCAGTGCTGACATGGACCCGAGCGAGCTGATAGACCCCAAGGTCAAGGAGGTCCTAAGGCCAAAGCTGGGCAAGGAGTTCTACGATGATACGGCGGGCTATGCCAACGTTGTACGGATGGGCCTGAACGAGAACATGGTGGTGGATAGCGGCTTTGCCAGCATGCTCCTCGAGGAGGCAGCCAAGAGGACGGACCCGAGAAGGTACCCTGCCCCCAAGGGCGGCAGCGCAATAAAGGCGATATCTGAGGGGATAGGCGTCTGGGAGGATGAGGTGGTCGTCGGGAACGGCGCAGACGAGATACTGGACCTGATATGCAAGGTTTATGTTGGTAGCGGCGAGGCGATAGTCGCCGAGCCTACATTCGAGATGTACAGGTTCTACATCGGTCTCGGGCGCGGTTCGGTCAGGCCTAGCATGCTGACCAAGGACTTCGGGCTGGACGTTGAGGGCCTTCTTGCATCAATAACTGATGAGACGAAGGCAATCTTCATCTGCTCTCCCAACAATCCAACTGGGAAGCAGTTCTCAAGGGATGACGTTCTGAAGGTAGTGGAGGAGAGCGACCGCCTAGTCGTGGTTGACGAGGCATACTCCGACTTCGCGCCGTATAGCCTCTGCAGGGAGTCGACGAGGTACCAGAATATGCTGGTCTTGAGGACGTTCTCCAAGGCATTCGGATTGGCCGGACTGAGGCTGGGGTATGCGATAAGCACGAATGAGACGACGGGCTGGCTCAGGGCCGCCCAGAGCCCTTTCAATGTGAATGCGGTGGCGCAGGAGATGGCAAGGCTTGTGCTCGAGAACAACAAGATATACGAGGAGTATGTGAAGAAGACGATTGAGGAGAGGACCTACCTGAAGGCGGAGCTGGATGATGTGAATGGCATCGAGGCATTCGAGTCCGACGCCAACTTCATCCTCTTCAGGGTCCTCAGCAAGGACCTAAGGTCTGCAGACGTTGTCGCCCGCCTCAGGGGGGCGGGGTTCGAGGTGAGGGACAGGGGGGCGCTCCCCATGCTGGAGAACTGCATCAGGGTCACGGTATCGACGAGGCAGAACAATATGCGGTTCGCAGGAGAACTGGTGAAGGCGCTGAGGGGATGAGGGCGGTGGCAAGGATAGGAGAGGCTAAACGCAAGACGCAAGAAGTTGAAATATCGGTAAGGGTCAACCTCGACGGGAGAGGCGGCTTCGAGGGCAGGTCGGGGTCCAAGTTCGTGGACCACATGCTGAAGACGCTCGCGAAGCACAGCAGGATCGACATCGTAGCGGTCGCCGAAGGCGACCTGAAGCACCACATCATAGAGGACCTGGCACTCACGCTAGGCAAGGCCATAGGCACGTCCCTCGGAAACAGGGCAGGCATCTGCAGGTTTGGATACGCATATGCCCCGATGGACGATTCAGTTGCGAGGGCGGTCATAGACGTGGGGGGCAGGCCTTTCAGCAGGATCCGGCTCGGCATAAAGGGGGCGGCGATAGAGGACACGAAGGTTGAGGACCTGAACCACTTCCTCGAGTCGCTGGCGCAGGCGCTGGACTGCAACCTCCACATCAAGGTGCTGTACGGCTCAAACGACCACCACAGGGCCGAGGCGGCGGTGAAGGCCCTCGCGCTGGCCCTGAAGGCAGCAGTCTCCCGGAGCGGGATCGACGACATTCCGAGCGCCAAAGGTGAGATATGATGAAGGTTGCGGTACTGGACCTCGGCCTCGGGAACCTCATGAGCATAAAGAGGGGGCTCGAGAGGGCCGGCGCGGACGTTTCGCTCGTAAACAGCGATGAAGGGGTGGAGGGGGCCCCTAACGGCCCCTGCTGCATCGGCGGATGCGTTGACGCGGTCGTGCTGCCGGGGGTAGGCGCCTTCCGGGACGGCATGAAGGCGGCATCCAAGTTCGCTGCAACTTTGAACGGGGTAAGGGAGGGCAGGACAACGCTGCTCGGCATCTGCCTCGGCATGCAGATGCTCTTCTCCAGGAGCCAGGAGGGGGGCGAGTGCGAGGGGCTGGGGCTGATAAGGGGGGAGGTGGTCAGACTGCCGGCGACAGTTAAGGTGCCCCACATGGGCTGGAACTCGATCGAGATAACGGCCGGCAGCCACAGGCTGACGCGTGGAATCAAGGAGGGGGAGTATTTTTACTTCGTGCACTCGTACTACTGCGTCCCCAAGGAGCGCAGCGTGATTGCCGCAGATGTCGATTACGGCGTGAGGATGCCAGCGATCGTAGAGGAGGGGAACGTCTTCGGAACGCAGTTCCACCCGGAGAAGAGCGGGCCTGCGGGCGTGGCGGTGATCAGGAACTTCCTCGAGGAGGCTAAGAGATGACTGTGATATTGCCCGCGGTCGATGTCTCCCGAGGCAGATGCGTAAGGCTCACGAGGGGGAAGATCGAGGAGACCAAGGTATACTACGAGGATCCCCTCGAAGCTGCTCGGCTGTGGGAGGGCATGGGCGCAGAGGCGCTGCACATCATCGACCTT
>CAZEMX010000036.1:0-16290 GCA_964513415.1 uncultured Nitrososphaerota archaeon | reverse complement strand
GGTGGCGGTCTCGCATGAGGGGAGGTACACCGAGCCGCCGCCGAGGTTCAACCAGAGCAGCATAATAAAGTTCATGGAGAGGAATGGGCTGGGGACGAAGTCGACGAGGGCAGATATCGTGGACACGCTCTACAGGCGGGGCTACATCGAGGGGAGCACGATAGAGGTGACTGCCCTCGGGGCAGGGGTCGTCGCGGCGCTGAAGAGGCACTTCCCTAAGCTGGTGTCCATCGACCTGACAAGGGGCATGGAGGCAGGGATGGAAGAGATAGAGGGCGGCAAGAGGAGCAGGGAGGAGGTGCTGGCGGCCTCGATCGATGAGGTGAGGGGGACGTTCGAGAGGATGATATCCGGGAGGGGCGGGCTGGGGGAGGGGCTCGCGGACCTCGTCAAGGCCAAGCGGGAGGAGAGGAGGACCGTCGGCCTGTGCCCCTCCTGCAAGACCGGGAGGCTCACGATAATAAGGTCCAAGAAGAGCGGGAAGAGGTTCATCGGCTGCTCCGGCTATAGTAGTGGCTGCAGGTTCACGGCTCCGCTGCCGCAGAGGGGGAGGGTATCGACCAGCAAGAGGGTCTGCAAGGAGTGCGGCTACCCTGTAGTGGAGGTGAGGGGGCTCGGGAGGCATGTCTGGAGGCTATGCATAAATGTCGAATGTCCAACAAAGAGCAGGAGGGGTGAGCGTGGCGGCAGATGAGTGTGAGGTGTGCGGCGGGACGGCGGGTGGCAGGCTCTGCGCCCTACACCTCGAGGCGAAGAGGAGGCTCGAGAGGCACTTCGGAGTATGGAGGGAGCGCATGGGCGTGGGCTGGCAGGACTACCTCAAGATGGTGCAGGGGAACCCGGCGGCGGGCTCGGCGGTCAAGGAGGTTGCGACCCACCTGCTTGGGGATCAAGAAACGGATAAAGGCAGTCCAGGGGAGCGGAGCTGCGATGCCAAAATGGGGTGCGGCGGCGATGGAGGCCGACGGCGACGGCGATAATGCCGACGGCGACGGCGGCCTATAGCGCCGCGTCCATCGAGCGCCTGCCGCGGTCGATCGGCTCCGAGAGGGCGGCTATCGCTGCCGCGGTCTTCTTTGCCGATGCGCCCCTCTCGTCCAGCATCCGCTTGATCTCCTTGCGGGCCGGACCGCCGGGCGTCGCCCTCACGTCGGCGTTCTTGACAGGGTCTATGGCGGATGCGACTGATGACTCGCTTATCCGGACGCCGGACTTCTTGAACAGCATGTCGGCCACCCTCGAGGCGGGCTCCTCGGAGAGCGATCTCGAAGACTCGGAGAGGTCTTTCACTACGGCGCCTACAGCCTGATGGGCCTTCCTGAAGGGCAGACCGCCCTCCCTGACGAGCACATCGGCGAGCTCGGTAGCGACCGAGAAGTCCCTCGTAACCACGTCCTTGAGGCGGCTATCGCGGAGGCGCATCTTGCGGACGAGATCGGCCATCACCCTCAGCGACAGCAGCGATGCCTCGCAAGCGCGCCAGATGTGCGGGTTGACCTCCTGCATGTCGAGGTTGTACGCCAGCGGGAGCGACTTCATTATGACGGTCATGGCGGCGAGCTCGCCGAAGATGTCCCCAACCTTGGCTCTCATGATCTCGGAGGTGACCGGGTTCTTCTTCTGGGGCATTATGCTGCTCGTTGAGGAGTGGTCGTCAGGCATCTCGACGTAGCCGAACTCCAGCGTGCTCCAGATCACGAGCTCCTCCGCCAGGCGGCTCATGTCGACCATCATTATCGAGAGCGCGGATACTGCCTCGAGGGCAAAGTCCCTTGAGGCGACTGCGTCCATAGTGTTCTCCAGAAGCCCGTCGAAGCCGAGATACCTTGCGACGAGGGCGCGGTCGATCGGGAATCCCGTGCCGGCCAATGCGGCCGCACCCATGGGCGATAGGTTGACACGCCGGTAGCAGTCCATCAGCCTCCCGAGGCTCCTCCCCAGCATGTCGCTGTATGCGAGCATGTGGAGTGCCGCGCTCACCGGCTGCGCGTGCTGGAGGTGCGTGAAGCCGGGCATGACCGTGCCGACCGACTCCGCCGCCTTCCCGTTCAGGGCGGCCTGCAGTTCGGAGACCGCCTTGCATATAGCGATGAGATAGGAGCGGAGGCGCATCCTGAGGGCGGTCGCGACCTGGTCGTTGCGGCTCTTCCCGGTATGCATCTTGCCGCCGATCTCGGCGCCCACTGCCTTGGTGACCTCCTCCTCGATCACCATGTGGACGTCCTCCATGTCTGGTGGGACAGATTTGATCTTACCTCTGAGGGGCTTCAGCGCGGCGACTATCGCCCTGCCCTCCGCAGGGGTGAGGCACCCCACCTTGACCAGCATCAGAGAGTGGGCGATGTTTATCTCGATAACGTCGTCCGCGATGTAGTGGTCGTGTTCGGAGGACGAGGTGAGCCTAGCCACGTCATCCGTCAGGTCGCCAGTCAGGCGTCCGCCGCGAGTTATCTTCAATCGAGGCCCCCCATACAGGTTATGCTCATTCTCTCCTATTGGAGATTACCTTCCTCGAGACCACTGTCTGCAGCCCCCAGAGCGGGATGAAGCCGTTCGAGAGGGTCTGATCGAATGTCGACGAGGAGTCGTAGGTGGCGGTCTTGAAGTCATACACAGAGTTCGGGGACGACCTGCCGCAGACCATCGCCGAGCCCTTGTAGAGCTTGACCCGAACCTTGCCGTCGACGCGCTCGTTTGACTTGTTTATGAAGGCCTCGAGCTCTTCGCGGAGCGGGTCGTCCCACAGCCCCGCGTAGACGAGGAACGCCCACTTGTCGTCCACGAGCTTCTTGAACTCGTGCTCGTGCCTGTTGAGTATGAGCTTCTCCAGGTCCCGGTGCGCCTCGAGCAGCACGGTCGCTGCAGGGCATTCGTATGTCTCGCGCGACTTGATCCCGACGATCCGGTCCTCCATGTGGTCGACCCTGCCGACACCGTTCTCCCCGGCGATCCGGTTGACCTTCCTGATCAGGTCCACGGGCTCCATTGCTGCGCCGTCAAGCGCCACTGGGACGCCCCGCTTGAACTCGACCTCTATGATCGTCGGCTTGTCCGGAGCTGATTCGGGCGACACCGTCCACAGCCAGCCGTCGTCCTGCGGAGCGTTCCACGGGTTCTCGAGCGGCCCGCTCTCGATCGACCTGCCCCACAGGCACTCGTCTATGCTGTACTTCTTTGCAGCCTTGGAGATCGGGATGTCGTGCTTCTTGGCGTACTCGATCTCCTGGTCCCGGCTCATGCCCCAGTTGCGCGTAGGGGCGAGGATCTTGAGGGACGGGTCCCGCGCCATGCATGAGACCTCGATCCGGATCTGGTCGTTGCCCTTGCCGGTGCAGCCGTGAGCGACCGCGTCGCACCCCTCCTTGTGCGCGATCTCCACGAGCTTCTCGGCTATGAGCGGCCTGCCGAGCGAGGTCGAGATCGGGTACTTGAATTGGTATATACCATTGGCCTTGATCGACGGGAAGATGTAGCCGGTGGCGAACTCGCGCTTTGCGTCTACAGTGTAGTGGTTCTCGGCGCCGACCTTCAGGGCCTTGTCGCCGATGGCCTTGAAGTCCTCATCCTGTCCGAGGTCCACTGTAACGGTGATTACCTTGGCGCAATACTTCTCTGCGAGCCACTTTATGGCAACGGAAGTATCCAAACCACCAGAATAAGCGAGGGCTATTCTCTTGATCTCAGTCACCTTTATCACCCATTCAGTATTCTTTAACGATTCGCAAAAAAAGGAAGCTAAATGTTTACTTATAAGTATTTTCTTTAAAAAACATTAGTTTTTTGGCATAAAATATTATGTTTGATCAGGTATGATTAATGCAAAGCCCAGTTATTCTAGCGGGATATTCAACAATGTATAGGGGGCGCGCCGGGGCGATATGGAGCCTGTTCCTCAGCCCCCTCCCTCGACACCAGCGCGGTCAATGGTATTCAATGGTAGGTCTGCTCTGGACCAGGATATTCACCGCCCCTAACGTCCCGCTTGAACGCAACAACGGCATTAGTGATTATCTGGCTGAGGTCGGCGTACCTCTTGAGGTACTTGGGCGTGAAGGTCGGGTCGAGGCCGAGCATGTCGTTTATCACCAGGACCTGCCCGTCGCAGTGCTTCCCGGCGCCTATCCCTATCGTCGGCGTCCGGACGGCAGCCGTGATCTCTTTGGCCAAGCCCTCAGGGATGGACTCCAGGACCATGGAGAAGACCCCCAGCCCGTCTAGGCGTATGGCGTCCTGCATGATCCTTTCCGCGTCCTCGGGCGTCTTTCCAATCAGCCGGTAGGCGGTTGCGGTCTGCGGCAGGAGGCCGATGTGCGCCATCACGGGGATGCCCTCCTCTATGAGTGCATTTATCACCTCGGCCTTTCGCCCCTCGATCTTGACACCCTGCGCGCCCGCCTCGAGGAGCCGCCGTGCGTTTCTGAGGGCGACGGGCACCGTTGAGTCGCTCCTGAATGGCATGTCCGCGACTATTGGTGTCCTATTGGCGCCCCTGGCGACCGCCTGCGTGTGGTAGACCATGTCGCGCATCGTCACGCCCCTGGTATTGGCATTGCCCTGAAAGACCATCCCTAAGCTGTCACCGATCAGGATGATGTCGATATCGACCTGATCCAAAATCTTTGCGATCTGGCTGTCGTAGGCAGTCAGCATGACTATCTTCTCTTTCCCCTTCCGGTCTCTGAAGTCGTCAAGTTTCATTTTTTAGCCTCCATGAATCTGATCAGCCCTACCAGCGACTCGTTGACGGGCGCCCGGATGCCGTGCCTCTTGCCGAGCTCGACGATCTTTGCGTTGAGAAAGCCGATCTCGGTATCGTTGCCCTTCATCACGTCTTGGTACATCGAGGAGTAGTTCTCATAGTGCCTTATCCGGCGGTCAATGCTGGCCGCCAGACCGCCGTCGAGATGAACCCCCTCGGCGTCCGCCACCGATGCGCATTCATCGATTATTGCGCGCCGAATCGCCCTCAGTTCTGGCGCTGCCACCTCGCGGTCTCTGACCCTCAGGATTGCGGACAGCGGGTTCACGACGCAGTTGATCACCATCTTGTCCCATTCCCTCTTCAGGATGTCCGTGGCGACCTCGGCCTCCAGCCCACTCTCCGCGAACAGCGCCCGGATGCGCTCGCCGGTCTCAGTCTCTTCTATTATCGTGGGGCCCTTCCAATACGTGACCTTCCCCGGCTCGAGGAACTCCGCGGCCATCAGGACCAGGCCCCGGGCGACCCTTGCCTTGCCAGCGACCGCGCCCTCGATAAGCGCCTTTATGCCCAGTCCGTTCTGCAGGGCCAGCAGGACGGTGCCGCCCCTCAATGCCGGTCGTAGCGCCTCGCATGCCTTAGCGGCATCCTGCGCCTTCATGGTCAGGAGTACCAGCGAGTTCGCAGGGATGTCGGATACGGATGTTGCGGCCTTCAGATGAAATCTGCCCTTGAGATCGCCGTCGACGTTCAGCCCACCCAAGTTTACCGCATCTACGTGGGGCTGGCGCCCGATCAGCGTTACGTCGTTCTTGCTAGACAGTAACGCCCCGTAGCAACTGCCCACCGCTCCGGCGCCCAATATGAAGACTTTCTTGAAGGTCATTTTTACATGTCTCCTGACATCACCTGTGCACGCACCCTGCTGGACCGGCGTTTGGCGCGCTCAGACTCGCCCTCCGGCCAGGGCAGTCAACCGGTCTCTTATGAAGATTAGCGCCTCCGAGAGGTTCCGCCGGTTGTCGAAGCCGCGGGCGACGGACCGCTGCGCGCAGGCGCCGCACGGTCTGAGCTCTCGGATCGCGCTCACGATGTTAGGGATGGCACGGGTTATGTTGTCGACGATGGTTATGTCGGCAGTCTGGGCGGTCCTCGAGAGCGGGTTGAGGTCTATGGTGATCACGAACTTGCCGATGCGCTTGAGCGCCTCGGTCCTGTCGCCGTCCTCCAGCGGCACGACGACGACGTCTGCCTTGTAGATGCCATCGGGGTCCACAATCCGCCGTTCGCTGAAGAGCTCAGGGATAGTCGCGGTCTTGGGGCCCAGACCCAGCACGGCGGTAGCGCCTGCTGCGAGGAGTGCATCCCTCACTGCAAGCTCCCTCTTCCGGGTTCTGTAGAAGAGGTTCACCTCTAGCGGGGCGCCCGAGACCTGCGAGAGTTCGACCGCCGCCTCTGGGACGAGTGCGGCCACGTTGCCGTTTACGGATATGACCGGGTGCGAGGCCAAGAGGAGCGAGGCGGCCGCGGCCCTGGCAGCGGAGATGGCGGCCGGCATCGAGGCCTCCCCGATCAGGTAGTCGAATGCCTCGCCCCTGCCGTGCGCGAATAGTCCCGCCTTGGTCACGACCGACCGCTCCTCGCACTCTATCAGCCGCTCTCGGATCCTCATCGAGGCGGCCCTTGGATGACTATCGGGTATGTTGAAGCCGGTTTCCATCATAATGCACCCCTCTTTGCTATCGCAGTTACGATAAGATTGATCCCCTTGCCGCCGAGCACGAGGGGCATCGGCTCATCCGGGGCAGGGGAAGGGTAGCCCAGCCTCGCGGCGACCGCGGGAAGCTCGTCCCTGTGTACGATGCCGAAGACTATGCCCTTCTTTGCCGACGGGCAGGCTATTCCGGCCCCCTCAAAGAGTCTGATTGTGGCAAGCATGCGCGCCTCCGCTATGCCGACGCCCTGCCAGAATAGGCGTGACTGCCGCATGAGGTTGCCGATAGCAGGGGAGTCCATGAATGAGGACATGGCGCGGGCGCCAAGCAGGTTTATGCGGGCGACGTACTCTCTGGCGGTGATCATCGTCCGGGTGGGGAACATGGCCACCGGCGCGGTCACCACCGCGAGCCCATCGGGGTGGGGGAGCCGCCGCACCTCCCCGAGGCCCGGGGCGCCCGGCCTCACCCTGACCTCCACCCCGCCGGCGAGCTGCGCGGGGACGTCGCCCAGACCGGTCAGGTTGGCGACCTCTGCCTCATGCGCGAATTGGCCGACCTCGTTCATCGAGAGGCGGAGGTCCGCGGCCTTGTTGATCGCCAGCGCCAGGCTGAGAGCGGAGGCGCCGCTCAGCCCATAGCCGTAGTTCGGCGGTAACGCCGACTCCTGCTCGGCCGAGACGCAGATGGGCCCACCGATGCGCGCGGACATTGCCCGCACAAGGTAGTCGCATGTAGGCACGTCGCTTACCGCCTTGCCGTTGAATTTCATGGAGAGCGAGGGTCCGGAGCGGTCGGGCCGGAGGGTGACCCTCGTGCGGACGCCCTCCTCGAGGCATATGCCGGCCCCAGTCGAGCCGGTGAGCATCGGGTCATTCGTCATGTGGATGCTGAAGAAGGCGGTGATGTGCCCCGGCGAGTAGCCCTCGCCCGTGCCTTCGACTTCGACCGCCGGCGGTTCAGATCGGCGGATCCGCTGCGCGCTAATCACTTCTGCCACACCTGCTCGAGTAGGCGTCGAGGATCTGCCTTGCGACCTCGCGCTTGTGGGAGAGGGGGATGCGCAGGAACGGCCCGTTCTTGTCGATGAGGCAGATCTCGTTGGTCTCGGTCTGGAAACCCACGCCCGCCTTCGACAGGTCGTTAGCAGCTATCAGGTCCATGCCGGTGTCGGCGAGCCGCGAGCTGGCGCGCCTTATGAGCTCGTCCTCGGCAACGGCGTACTCTGCCTTGAACCCGACTATGAAGAGCCCCGGCGCGAGCTTCCTAGCCTCGCTGGAGATCTTCGGCAGGGGGAGGAGGTCCACACTGATCGGCGCACTGCTCGAGACCTTCCCCTCTGCCCTGCTGCTGAAGGAGAAGTCGAGGGGGGCTGCCGCCAGCATGGGGGCGTCGTACCTGCCCGACCTGAGCTCGTTGAGGACGGCGGAGAGCATCTCCTCCGTCGTCGAGACCCTTATGACGCTGACACCTGGAAGCTCTGGCAGTGGGACTGGCCCGGCAACGATAGTCACGCATGCCCCTCTGGCGGCGGCCTCCAGGGCCAGGGCGAAGCCCATCCTCCCCGAGCTGGAGTTGGTGAGATACCTTATCGCGTCCATATAGGAGCGGGTCGAGCCCGCTGTGATCAGCACCCGCCTGCCCTTCAGGTCCTTCTTGGAGAGGGCGGAGATCGATGCCTCCAAGATCCGCTCGTTGCTGGCAATCTTGGCCTTCCCCTCCGCGATCTCGGGCGCGAGCACGGTTATGCCCATCCCCTCGAGCCGCTTCAGGTTCTCCACGACGGCGGGGTGGCGCATCATGCTAACGTGCATCGCGGGGGCGACTACGATAGGAATGCCTGCACCTATCGCCGTGGTCGCAAGCGACGTGACCGGCGTGTCGTCTATGCCGGATGCGATCTTGCTTACGGTGTTGGCGGTGGCAGGCGCGATCACCACGAGGTCGGCCGAGCCTTCTTCTCCGCCGCCAAGGGCGACGTGCTCGATCTTGCCCGTCAGCGCAGTCACGACGGGATTCCCTGTCGCCCACTCCATGAGGTCAGGGGAGATTATTGACTGGGAGGCCCTAGACATAAATGCGAATACCTCGGCGCCGTGCCTCATCAGCGCCCTAGCCAGGTCCGGCGACCGCATCGCCGCGACGCTGCCGCAGAGGCCGAGGGCTATCCTTTTGCCTTCAATCAGCCTGCTCGAGGCGCAGAGTATGTCCTTTGACGGGTGAATATCCAACACCTCCTAACAGAGAGGGACGAGGGAGCTTATGTAATTTATGTATGTATAACCCATAATGTGTATTTTTTAGATAAAGAACGTAGAAAACATTCAAAAGTGAGGTTCCCAGCCCGCGGGGCCCGCGGATCAGGTCATCTTTGCGTTGATGAGGACCTCGAAGACCAGCACCGAGAGCACGACGAGCGAGATGGCAATGAGGTACTGCATCTTAGAGCTGTTGATGTCGAAGCTCCTCCGGAGCGCCCTGTCGAGGAGTATGAACCCTGCAGCCCCGGCCAGCGTCAGGAAGAAGGCGGCTATGAACTCGGTCGTGGTCATGCTCATCGAGGACACGCTCGCCCTTATGAGGAACTCGATCGAGTTGCTGATCGTGATGGCGGCTGACGGCCGCATTATGACGACGTATAGCCCCCCGCTTGTGAGGAATATCGCCAAGATCGCGGCCAGATATGAGATGAACCTCTTCGAGAAGATGCTCCTGTACACCTGCATCACCGGGTCCCAATATCCATCTTAACCCCCCTGCGAATCTTTAAACGTTTTGGCGCAGAACGGGGCGGCTCACCACGGGTGCGGCTTGAGCTTGAGGAGGTAGGCCCCGATGTTCGCGACAAGGTGTATTGGGGGGGTGACGACCACGAGGAAGACCGCCTGCTCCAGTGCGAATGGGAAGGACGGGTAGACGAAGACCAGGGCGCCTATCACGAAGTCGATCTGGTCCAGCACCGGGGCTGGTTTCCCCCTGGCGATGCCGAGGCGCCTCTTTATGAATGCGCCGGCCATGTCGCCCACGAGCGCGCCGAGGGCAAGAAGGAAAGACTGGAGTGGGTATCCCGCGACCGCCCCAACCGCGGTGCCGGCCATCAGCCCCACGGCGAGGCCCTCGAAGGTCTTCCCGTCGCCCAGTATGCGGTTTCCGTCCCAGAGGTTCCTGCCGAAGTCGAGAGGGCGCTTCCCCCTTGCAAGGACCGGCACGGAGTTGGCTACGAATGCGGGGAAGATGAGCACGAATGACCAGAAGGCCATCATCAGAAGGTCGTTCATACGGTGGAGGCCCCCATCCCTTCTAGACCTAGGGGTGTAACTTTTATTAATGCGTCCCGCTCAGGCGGCGGCTTCGTCGACGTCGCCTTGCGCACGCTGCCCTGCAGCTTCTCGAGCCGCACCGCGCGGTCGACCCAGTACCCCAGTATCCGGTAGGCGACCGGCTGGACGGCGTTGCTGTCGAGCTGCGCGCGCACCTCGCTGGTGATGAGGACGGCGATCCCCATTCCACGAGCGGCGGCCTTGAGGAGCGCCAGCTGCCTGCTGAGGGACTTGTTGATAGAGATGTTCTCGTCGTGCTCCCCGAGCCGCGCCCTGTAGAGGGAGTTTATCGAGTCGATGACCATGAGGGCGGTGCCCGGCGGGATCTGGGACTGGAGCGACTCGATGATCGAGTCCTGCTCCTCGAACGTCTTCGCCTCGAGCAGGTAGCAGAGGTCGCCGACGGAGGGCCACGATGCCCCCGCGATCTCGGTCAGCCGCTCGACCGGCGCGCGGCCCTCAGTGTAGAGCATCGTCGCCCCGAGGCCACGCTGCGCGGCGCTGACCATGGCCTGGAAGGCAAGCGAGGTCTTTCCCGATCCGCGCTCGCCAAAGAGGAGGGCGACCTCCCCCGCGCTCATGCCGCCGCCCATGATTTGGTCGATGGCGCGGCAACCGGTGCTCAGGCTTTTAGTATTAATACCCAGCCCTCCAATAGTGAGTATGCCCCACAGTGATCCGCTTGAAACACATTGGCATCGTTGCTGGTAATATTAAGGATGCCTACAGCGTTATAAGGGAATTGAAGAGGCTCGGCGTCCCGTTCACGATGGTCGAGCCCGAAGGGCCCATGCCGGCGCAGGTCAGGGCGGCGATATCATGCGGGGAGTGGCGCGGCGTGGGTTTTGAGCGCATCGTTAAGTACGGCGGGGACGCGAGGCGAGCGACCCTCGAGGCGCTCAGCCTGGCCTCCGGCCGGCGGGCGTTCAGGGAGGTAGTCGTCGGGATAGACCCCGGCGAGTGCGTGGGGTTCGCGACCATTGCGGACGGCGAGCTGATAGAGGCCTATACGCTGCCCGCGGCGGGGGCGGGCGGCGAGGCGGGCAGGATCGCAGGCGCGTACCCGTGGGAGAGGATCCTGTTCAGGGTCGGCGCCGGCAGGGGTCTCGACTTCGGCGCGGGCGGGATGCCAGAGGGGCGGGGCGTCACTGTCGAGTATGTCGAGGAATGGTCGACGGGCAGGAGGCTGCCGAAGGCATTCTGGAGGAGGGGGCTCAGGAAGGACGCCAAGTCTGCGGTGTGGATAGCGCTCGGCGATCCCCATTCCACGAGCGGCGGGTGCAGGCGGGCGCGTCACTGGTAGAAGTCCCTGACACCCGCTCCAGCGCGCCGGGCGCGTCGTCGACCTCGTGTATCCTCTCCTTGATCCATGCTGGAAGGAACCGCTTGACGTAGTCTGTAGAGAAGCGGTAGTCCATGAAGACCACGACCCCCCGGTCGTCCAGGTTCCTGAATGGCCGCCCGGCAGCCTGAGACGCCTTCCTCATGGCAGGGATTATGTAGCCGTACTCGCGCCCCTTCCCTGGGAAGATAGACTCGTAGTAGCTTATCTGCGCGTTGACCTTCGCGGTCGGCTTGGGGTATGGGACGCCCACTATCACGACGGAGTTCATCTCGTCGCCGGGGTAGTCCTCGCCCTCGCTAAACCTGCCGCCCATGACTCCCGCGAGGACGGCGCCGCCCCTCTTGGACATCGCCTTGTACTCCTCCAGGAGCTGGTCCTGCTCGGTTGACTTGATCCTCTGCCGCTCGAGGTAGATGGGCTTGGCGGCAGCCTTCTCGAGCCCGGCAGAGATGAGGCCGTCGAGGACCCCGTAGGATGAGCAGAATATGCCGGTGTTCGCAGGGGTGTTGCGGACGACCTCCGATATCTTCGAGACCATCTTGGAGTACGACTCGGCGCCCCGCATGCCGTACAGGGTCGAGACGCCCCTGCAGACTAGGACGAGGGTCTGGTGCTCACCGAAGGGCGACGGGAGGGTAACCTTCGAGCATCCGTCCGGCAGCCCTATCACTTTGCAGTAGGAGTCCAGGTCCTCCAGGGTCCCCGACATGCTCACCGAGGAGGCGGCCGAGGAGAGGACTTCGGCGGTGGCTGACCGGGGGTCGAGCGATACTATCTCGGAGACGTACACCTTCTCCCCCCCTGCCCTGCCGCGCTCCTTCTCGTCGGTGTAGATGAGGTGCGCGTAGCGCGGGCTCCCGCTGGTCTCGCGCCCCTTGAGGAAGAACTCGCCCAGCCGGTGTATGTAGGAGCGCGGGAGGCGCCCGCTCTCGAGCAGGTCGAGCTTTATCTTGTCTCCGAACTCGTGAGTCTCCTCCAGGAAGACCCCCGGGTCATCGGATATGCGGGCATCCTTGAGGGCGGCCTCCCCAAGCGCCCTGAAGTCGACTGCGTGCTCCCCAGGGCCCTTCCCCTTTATCAGCTTGAGCATGCCGTCCGCGAACCGCTCAACGTCGGGCTTGCCGTAGGTGTCGGCCTCCTGAGCAGCCATGCCGACGCTTATCGAGACCAGCGAGTCGCTCTCGTACTCGTTGGCAGTGTCGGGGAGGTTGTGCGCCTCGTCGAGTATGACGACGTACTGGGATAGCGACCGCTCCTCCCCTCCGCCGAGCCTCTTGAGGAACGGCTCGCGGATCTTCCTGTCGAAGAGATAGGCGTAGCTTAGCGCGACGACGTCAACGTGGGGGAGGAGGAGCTTGATCATCTCGTATGGGCAGAGCTCGTTCTCCCTCATGGAGCAGATGAGCCGGTAGGCGGAGGTCGGCGCTGCCAGGAACTCGTCCCTCAGGGACTTGACCAGCCTACCCCGTTCGTCCATATTCTCGTAGAAGGGGCACTTGTGGTCCTTGGTCAGGTCCGAGCATAGCTCGGCGACGGTCTTGGGGTCCCTCGAGAGGCGGAGGACGGCGTCGTTGACGCAGGTCTCCGACCGCCCCCTTATGGAGATGCCCGAGACCTTCTCCCTCTTGTTTATCTCGGTGAGCTCCTCGACCACGCGATCCAGCTCCTTGTAGGTCCTGGCAGCGTAGAGTATGCGCAGGCCCCGCGGCTTGCAGGCCTGCAGGGCGCCGGCGAGTGCCCCGACGGTCTTTCCGAGGCCGCTGGCGCCGTCTATGGCGACGTGGGAGTTCTTTTCGATCGCCGCCGAGACGGCGGCGAGGAGGGCCTCCTGGTTTGGCTTGAAGGAGGGGTATGGAAAGTACTTCCAGGAACAGGAGGCCAAAAAATCCACCGCTTCCTATCAAAAAAGTGATACGATTTAAGTTTACCCATCCCGGTCCAGGCGGCGGGGCGCCTTGGGGGTGAGCCCAAAAAGGTTTAAGCCCTCTGCCCATGGTATAGTACCAGTGTAGGCATTGATGATTCCCTTAGGGGTCCAAGGCTATGAGCTTCAGGCAGTTTCTTGAGTGCGAGAGGAGGATAGCGGGGCAGGTGACCGAGGTTGCGGATGAGCTCTCGGCGGAGTACGAGGCCCCTGCGGTGATGAAGGCGAACGACGGCGGACCGGTCGTGGTATTCGGAAGGATCAGGGGGCACAGGGCAAAGGTAGTCGCCGGGCTCTGCGGGACGAGGGAGAGGATATACAGGGCGATAGGCGCGGGCCCGAGGGACTACTACTCGAAGCTCATCGCCGCCGCTGCAAACCCGGTCGGGCCCGAGGTGGTCTCCAGCGGGCCCGTGATGGAGGTATCGGGCGGGGCGGACCTCGGGGAGCTCCCGATCTTCAGGCACTACGAGAGGGATGCGGGAAGGTACATAACGTCCGGCATCGTGGTGGCGAGGAGCCCGGACGGGAAGTTCCAGAACGCCTCGATCCACAGGCTGCTTGTGCTCGGCAAGGACAGGCTCGCGATAAGGCTCGTCCCGAGGCACCTCTTCGCCATGTACCAGGAGGGGAAGTCGAGGGGCGAGGACATACAGGTAGCGATCGTTATAGGCGTGCACCCCGCGATCGCGGTGGGCGCCAACGTTGGGCCGAAGTTCGGGGTGGATGAGCTGTGCGTCGGCAACGCGCTCATGGGTGGGGGGCTCAAGGTGGTGAGGTGCAGGCGGTCGGACGTCACGGTGCCGGCGGAGGCCGAGATCGTCCTCGAGGGCGTCATAAAGGCGGACGAGGTCGTGGACGAGGGGCCGTTCGTTGACCTGACGGGCACCTACGACATCGTCAGGAAGCAGCCGGTCATCCAGCTGAATGGCATGATGAGGAGGAGGGACGCCATCTACCAGGCGATACTGCCGGGCGGCGCGGAGCACAAGCTGCTGATGGGGATGCCGAAGGAGGCCCGTATGTACGACGCGGTCTCCAGGGCGGTCCCCGACGTTAGGGGGGTCAGGCTGACCCTCGGCGGGGCGTGCTGGTTCCACGCGGTGGTCTCGATAAGGAAGCAGGCGGAAGGCGATGGGAAGAACGCGATCCTTGCGGCGCTGGGCGCGAACCCGAGCGTCAAGCATGTGGTCGTGGTCGACGAGGACATAAACATCGACGACATGGCAGAGGTTGAGTGGGCGGTCGCCACCCGGTTCCAAGGGGACACGGGCATAATAAAGATCAAGAGGGCGAGGGGATCGTCGCTGGACCCCTCATCAGACCAAGAGAGGATCCTGACGGCGAAGCTGGGCTTCGACGCCACGGTGCCGTGGGGCAAGCCGAGGGAGAAGTTCGAGAAGGCGATGATACCCGAGGCGGCGCGCTGAGGCGGCGCGCGACAGAAGGGGAAGGAGGGGGCATTGGATGCAGCTCACACGGGAGGAGGAGAGGATGCTCGCCGGCGCCGAGGGGCGCGGCGTGCAGAAGGCGATGCAGCTGCTGACCGCCCTCGGCGAGGTCTTCGGGGCGGAGAGGCTCGTGCAGATAACGAGCGCACAGATAGCGGGGGTCTCCTACGGCAACATCGGAGACGCGGGGATGGAGCTCCTCGAGGACTGGGCGAGGTCCGGCGCCAAGGCAAGGGTCGCGGCCACGCTCAACCCGGCCGGCATGGACCTCAGCCGCTGGCGCGAGATGGGGGTCAAGAAGGGCTACCACGACAGGCAGCTCAGGATAATCAAGGCGTTCTCCAGGATGGGCGTCAGGGCCACATGCACGTGCACGCCATACCTCGTGGGGAACCTGCCGAAGAGGGGGGACCACATAGCATGGTCGGAGTCGTCCGCGATCGGCTACGCCAACTCGGTGCTGGGCGCCATGACCAACAGGGAGGGGGGGCCTTCGGCGCTGGCGGCGGCGGTGGCGGGTAGGACACCGCTCTACGGCCTCCACATCAAGGAGAACAGGAGGGCGACGGCGGTGGTCGAGGTTGACACGGGGATGGGGAGGGGGGCGGAGAAGTGGGTGGAGCTCCTGACGGCATTCGACTTCAGCGTCCTGGGTTACGCGGTCGGCAGGGCGCTCGGGTCTGGGATACCCTTCTTCGAGGGAGTCAGGAGGGCGGACCCGGACAGGCTCAAGATAATGTCGGCGGCGCTGGCGGCCTCCGGCGGCATAGCGATGTTCCACATCAGGGGGGTGACCCCCGAGGCGAGGTGGCAGTCGCTTGCCGGGCTGGAGAGGATCGGCATCGGCAGGAGGGAGATGGAGGAGGCGAGGCTGCGCCTCACGGCAGATGGGAGGCCGGACCTTGCATGCATAGGGTGCCCCCACTGCAGCATCGGCGAGCTGGGAGACATAGCGAGGCTCGTGAGGGGGCGCAGGGTGGCGGAGGGCAAGGGGCTCTGGGTCTGGACGTCACGGGGGGTCTACGCCCGTGCGAAGAGGAGGGGCTACGTGGGCGCGATAGAGGCGGCCGGCGGCAGGGTCTTCACGGAGACGTGCATGGTCGTCTGCCCGCTCGAGGAGGCGGGCTACAGGCACATGATAACGAACTCGTGCAAGGCGGCCCACTACGTGCCGTCAACGACCAAGCTTAAGGCAACGGTGGCAGACCTGCACGCTGCGGTGGGCAGCGTCATGGAGGGGTGAGCGGCGGTGGCAGCGGAGGGCGGGGGAGGGGCTGAGGCCCGGACCTACAGATGCCGGGGTATAGCCAAGTTCCGCGGCGAGGGGTATGCCCTCGTCACGGCGCAGGGGATCTCGTTCTTCGGCGGCGTGGACCCGAAGACAGGGGAGGTGAGGGAGAAGGGGCACGAGCTCTTCGGTGAGAGCGTGGCGGGCAGGGTGCTCGTATTCCCCAAGGGGAAGGGCAGCACCGTCGGATCGTATATCATATACCAGCTGAGGAAGAACGGGAGGGCGCCTGCGGCGATCATCAACGTGGAGACCGAAGCGATAATAGCGGCAGGTTGCATACTGGCGGAGGTCCCGCTCGTGGACAGGATGGGAGCGGACCCGCTCAAGGTCATCGGGACCGGCGACAGGGTCGCGGTGGACGGCAGGGCAGGCACCGTTACGGTCGTCGTCAACCATCAACTATAAGTTGATGGAAGCCAGATGTTAATCGGGAAGGATCATGGCCAGACCCTGGGGAATGATCAAGGACCCTATCCACGGCTACGTCCACGTCTCGGAGGTCGAGAAGAAGGTCATGGACACCCTGCCGATGCAGAGGCTGAGGA
>CAZEMX010000035.1:0-16589 GCA_964513415.1 uncultured Nitrososphaerota archaeon | reverse complement strand
CCAGCGGGATTGGCTGACCCACAATTACGTTCTCCGTAACTCCCTCCAAGCAGTCTTCCTCTCCATGTGCAGCCGCATCCAATAAATGCTTTACGGTCACCTCGAATGCGGCCCTGGCGAGGACGCTCGACTTCTCGCCGCTCACGCCGTGCCTGCCGATCTGCCGGATCTTCCCGGTCGACGTCATGAGGTCTGCCACCAGGATCACGTGCCTGACGTCCACATCTAGCCCCTGCTGGTCGAGGACCTCAAACGCCTCGCGGATTATCGCACTCCTCGCGGCCTCTATCCCCAAGACCTCTGCGATCTCGGACACGTTATTGGTGTAGACCTTCGTCTTGTCGATGCCCTTGACGTTCTCGATCACCTGGGCCAGGTTGGAGCCGTCGGTCCTGAGCAGATATTCGTCGCCCTTCTTCTCGATCACGACCCTCTTGATGCTCTTTATGCCCTTCAGGCGGAGGTCCATGATCCGCTCCCGGATGCGCTTTATCTTGTCCCGGTCGGTCGTCTCCGGCTCCACGGTGATGTTGTTCCCCTCTACGGAGACCCTGCCGGGTATCTTGAGCTTCTCGATCGACTTCGCGATGTAGTTGAGGTCTATCATCTTGTCCTCGCACATCTCGGCGTCGACCTCTATGGTGAAGTTGTTGAGCATCTCGTAGCCTATGCTCTTCGCTACGTTCTCGACCGTGACGGTCTCGATGTTTGCCGCGATGCCCTTGGCCTTGCTGAGGTCGTGCTTGTGCTCGTCGTCAAGGAAGATGGTCATGGTTGGGGTCGACGGGACCCTCCTGGCGTCCACGATCTCGATCAGCCTCGGGAGGCCGAGCGTGACGTTCAGCTCCCTCACACCTGCGTAGTGGAAGGTCCTCAGCGTCATCTGGGTGCCAGGCTCGCCGACAGACTGTGCTGCGACCGTGCCGGCGGCCTCGCCAGGCTCGATGAGTGCCTTGATGTAGGAGCGGTAGGTCTCCTCGACCACCTTCGCCATCTGCTCCTCGCTAAGCTTCGACTTGAGCGGCACCAGCTTGGTCTTGAGCCGGCTCACCAGCTTCTCCGGCAGGCGCCGGTCATGCTTCGCCAGGACCTGGTCAACGAGCGGCAGCTCCGGCAGGGGCGCCTCGGGTTCTCGCTTCTTCGCCCGCATCGGTTCTTCTGCGGCGGCGTCCTCCTCGTCCACCTCTGCGGCCGCTGCCTTCGGCTTCTTCGCCTTTGGGGCGGTCGCTGCGGCAGCCTTCGGCTTGGCGGCAGCCCCCTTGGGCTTGCCCTTTGCCTTGGCTGCGGTCTTTGGTGCCTTTGCGGCCTTCTCGCCGGTCTTAGCGCCCACCTTGGCTGCAACGGTCTCCTCGACCTCTGCTTCCGCGGGGGTTGGTTGTTTCTTCTTGGCCATTTCACTTGCCTCCTGCCTTCACCCTCTCGATGATCTTGTCGATGTTGACAGCCTCCCCGTGATCGCTCTTCGCAGGGTCGATGCCGTCGTCGCCATATATGTACTGGATGATTGAGCCGTCGGTGGCCCTCACCGTCCAGTCGTACTCCACCCTGACGTCCTGCAGGGCATTGATGAGCCTGCGCTGCATGTAGCCGCTCTGGCTCGTCCTGACCGCAGTATCGACGAGGCCTTCCCTCCCGCCCATGGCGTGGAAGAAGAACTCGATGGGGTTGAGCTTGTCCTTGTAGCTGCTGTACACGAAGCCGTGCGCCTCGGCGCCTAGGTCTCCCGGTTTGAAGTGGGGGAGCGTGCGGTTCTGGTATCCCCTCGAGATCCTCTCGCCTCGGACTGCCTGCTGCCCGACGCACGCGACCATGTGCGCGAGGTTCATGAGGCTGCCCCTTGCGCCGGTGTTCGCCATCAGCAGCGCGGTGTTGCCCTCCTTGAGGTACTTCTTGGCGGTCTTGCCCGAGTCCTCCCTGGCCTTCTCAAGGATCTGCATGATCTGCGTCTCAAGCGTCTCCTCAAGCGTCCTGCCGGGGAGCCTCTCGAGAAGCCCCTCGTTGTAGGCATTGATGTTCTTCGAGACCTCCTCCTCTGCGTGGTGTATGTCCGCCTTGACCTTGAGCCGCCCGTTCTCTGGGAGCTCCTCGTCGTCGAGCCCTATCGTGAGGCCGCGGCTATCGATGAAGGCGAGAAAGAGCTTGAATGCCTTGTCGATGTAGTACCTGCCCATGTCTGTCCCGTAGTCCTTCACCAGCCTGTGCAGGACGGACTCGGGCTGCTGCGCGCCGATAGACTTCTTGTCGATGACCCCGGAGACCAGCTTGCCGTCCTTTATCACGACGAAGGCGTCGTTCTCGCAGTCCTCCTGCTTGCAGACGTCGCACTTCTGGCAGATGTTGGACTTGAGCGTGTAGTTGAAGCCCTTCGGGAAGAAGAGGCTTGCCAGCTGCTTGCCCGTCCAGAGCTCCTCGGGGGACTTCACCGCGGGCGCAGGCAGCTCGCCCCTGTAGCCTGCGCTGGCCAGGAGCTGGCTCGCGTCGGCCCTCGTGAGCATGGTGCTCTTCCGCGTGAGCATGTAGGCCCCTGAGATGTAGTCCTGAATCCCTCCCATGATGGGGCCGCCGTACCTGGGCGAGAGTATCTGCTCCTGCACCAGCATCAGCACAAGTGCCTCTGCCCTTGCCTCCTCGCTCTGCGGCACGTGCAGGTTCATCTCGTCTCCGTCGAAGTCCGCGTTGTAGGGGGGACAGACGCAGAGGTTGAGCCTGAAGGTCTTGTACGGCAGGACCCTTACCTTGTGGGCCATTATCGACATCCTGTGGAGCGAGGGCTGCCTGTTGAAGAGCACGACGTCCCCGTCCTTTAGGTGCCGCTCGATGACGTACCCAACCTCCACCGCGTCGGCGATGATCTTGCGGTCCTTGGGGAACCGGAGGTCGATCCTCCTGCCGTCCGGCCGGATGATGTAGTTCGCGCCCGGGTGGGCATCCGGCCCGTTGGTGATTATCGTCTTGAGCTCCTCGAGGTTGTACTTGTTGATCCGCTCAGGGATGGTCAGCTGCTTGGCGATGTCGACAGGGACGCCGACCTCGTTCATGCTGATTATGGGGTCGGGCGAGATCACGGTCCTCGCCGAGAAGTCGACGCGCTTCCCTGAGAGGTTGGACCTGAAGCGGCCCTCCTTTCCCTTGAGGCGCTGGGCGATCGTCCTCAGCGGCCTGCCGGACCTGTGCCTTGCCGGCGGTATGCCTGAGGTCTCGTTGTCGAAGTAGGTCGTCACGTGGTACTGCAGCAGCTCCCAGAGGTCCTCTATGATCAGCTGGGGCGCTCCAGCGTCGATGTTCTCGCTGAGCCTCTCGTTGATCCTGATTATGTCCACGAGCTTGTGCGTGAGGTCGTCCTCCGACCTGACGCCGGACTCGAGGGTGATCGACGGCCGGACCGTTGATGGCGGCACCGGCAGCACGGTCAGGAGCATCCACTCAGGCCTTGCGAGCGACGGGTCCAGCCCCATGAGGGCGGCGTCGGCCTCGGTGACCCTCTCCAGGCGGCCCCTGATCTCGTTGGAATAGATCCTCTTTGGGCCCTCCTTGCGCTCCTCGGAGTATCCGGTCGGCTTCTCGAACTTTATCTTGAACTGGCCCTCGTGGCAGTACGGGCACTCGTTGATCTTGACCGCCTTCTTGACGATCTGGTCCGAGAGCTTGAACCTGAACTGCGGCCACTTCTTCTTGTACTTCTCCATCCGGATCGAGTACTTCCTGTAGTCCTCCTCAGAGAGGAGCAGCCTGCCGCAGTTCCAGCAGGTCGCCCTGAGCATGAGGTAGACGAGCTTGGCGAAGCCGGGGTGGACGACAGGCCGTGCGAGCTCGATGTGGCCGAAGTGCCCCGGGCACTGGCCCACGCGGTTTCCGCACGTCTGGCACTTCTGGCCTGGCTCTATGGTTCCGAGCTTCCGGTCCATCAGCCCGGTGTCGATCGGGACGCCGTCCTCGTCGTATGTGTCCGCGGCCTTGATGTTCACCACGGACATCTTCCTTATGCTCTCGGGTGAGAGCAGGCCGAACTTGATGGCGTGTATTGACTTTGCGAGTTCTGATAGCGACATGTCTTCAAACCCTCTCCTGTAGTTTCAGCCTCGGGGCTATACCAAGGCTCATGAGCTCCTGCAGCAGCAGCTTGAAGGCATAGGACATGACGACGGCAGTCGTCTTCGCCTTCTCGCCGCATATCGGGCAGATGTTCTTGTCCTTCGTCCGGTCGTAGTAGGAGATCAGGCCGCAGTCCTCGCAGATGTTGACGACTGTGCGGTCGGACTCTTCCAGGAGCCTCTCCTTGAGCAGCATCGCAGCGCCGTGGCCTATGAGGCAGTCGCGCTCCATCTCACCGAACCTCAGCCCTCCCTCCCTGGCGCGCCCCTCCGTGGGCTGCCTCGTGAGGATCTGGACCGGGCCGCGTGCGCGCGCATGCATCTTGTCTGCAACCATGTGGTGGAGCTTGAGGTAGTAGGCTATGCCTATGTAGACATCGGCCTCGAGGACCCGCCCTGTCCTGCCGTCGTAGAGGACCTCCTTGCCGGTCGGCTTGAGGCCGCGCGCCTTAAGCAGGTCTCGCATGGTCTTCTCGCTGTCGCCGCAGAAGGCGGTCCCGTCCATCGGCTTGCCCGATGCGGCGTGCGCCTTGCCGCCCAGCAGCTCAAGCAGCTGTCCGAGGGTCATCCTTGAGGGGATGGCGTGCGGGTTGATTATCAGGTCCGGGACGACGCCGTCCTCGGTGCACGGCATGTCGTACTGCGGGACCAGCATCCCGACGACGCCCTTCTGCCCGTGCCTGGAGGCGAACTTGTCCCCCAGCTCAGGTATCCTCTCATTCCTTACGCGTATCTTGACGAGCTTGTTGCCGTCCGATGTCTCAGTGACTATGACGAGGTCGACAACGCCGTCCTCCCCGGCCCTCATCGAGACGGAGGTCTCCCTCCTCTGGGGGCCTGCCTGCTCGAACTCCTTGTACTCCTCGAGGAAGCGGGGCGGGCTTGTCTTTCCGACGAGGACATCACCGCCCTTCATGCTCGACTCGGGCTCGATTATCCCGTCGTCGCCCAGGTACTGGTAGGACTCGGGCGTCCGGTATCCCCTGACTGTGGGCGAGGGGACCTCGATCTTGTCCTCCTGACCTCCGGGGTACCTGCGCTCCTCAGTCTCGTAGCACCTGAAGAAGGACGACCTGGCGAGGCCGCGCTCGACCGAGGATTTGTTCATGATCAGGGCATCTTCGATGTTGTAGCCCGAGTACGAGAGTATCGCGACGACGAAGTTCTGCCCGGCGGGGCGCCTGTCCAGCTCGAGCGTCTTGGCCGACCTGGTGTTGACCATTGGCCTCTGCGGGTAGTGGAGCAGGTGGCCCCTGGTGTCCAGGCGCTTGGAGAAGTTTGCGGTGTAGAAGCCCAGCGACTGCTTGATCATCGCGGACCCGTAGGTGTTCCTGGGCGACTGGTTCGCCTCGAGGAACGGGATCATGGAGGCGCTTATCCCCAGGATCGTGGAGGCCACGATCTCGAGGTGCGTCCTCGACTTGTCCAGGTTCTTGTAGTCGAGGGCGATGTAGGCGTTCTCCTCCTCCTCTGCGTCGAGGTACTCGATCACGCCCTGGTTGATCAGCTCGTTCCACGTCCACTCGTTCGCGACGAGGCGCTCTATCTGCTCCTTGTTGAGGAGCGGGTAGCCACCATCAACCATTATGAGCGGGCGCCTGACCCTGCCTGCGTCGGAGTTGATGTAGACCTCGTTGATCTCGCCCTGCCT
Source organism: uncultured Nitrososphaerota archaeon (assembly GCA_964513415.1). Classification (GTDB taxonomy): domain Archaea; phylum Thermoproteota; class Methanomethylicia; order Methanomethylicales; family Methanomethylicaceae; genus Methanomethylicus. Next base: position 10,847 of record CAZEMX010000035.1, on the reverse strand, counting down.
GTAGTGGGCGACGTTGACCTCGTGCCACCTCTTCCGCAGGCGGTGCTTCTTGACCTCTGTGACGAGCAGCTCGGGCTTGTCGTTGAGGCCTATGAGCCTGCCGTTGAGTATGACCTTCGCGCCGGACATGTTCTTCTTCCTGGCCGAGTCGATGGGCTCGGTGTTGAGCTCGTAGAGGAGGTCCTCGACGAGCTTTGGCTCGTCCATGCCGACCGATATGAAGGACATCAGCGCGAGGTTCTTGACCAAGCCGCAGTTGGGCCCCTCGGGGGTCTCGCTCGGGCAGAGCCGGCCCCACTGTGTGGAGTGGAGGTCCCTTGCCTCGAAGTGCGGCTGCGACCTGCTGAGCGGCGAGATGATCCTCCGCAGGTGGCCTATCGTCGAGAGGTAGTTCGTCCTGTCGAGGAGCTGGCTCACGCCCGCCTTGCCCCCGACCCAGTTGCCGGTGGCGAGTGCGTGCCTCAGGCGCTCGGTTATGACGTCCGCCCTGACCAGGGTCTCTATCGAGACGCGCCTGCTCCTGCTCCTTGCCCTCTCGAGCTGGTACTTCATGTCCCTGCAGAAGCTCTTGAATGCGACCCTGAAGAGGCTCGCGAGCAGGTCGCCTGCGAGCTTGAGCCGCTTGTTAGCGTAGTGGTCCTTGTCGTCCGGCGCCCTCCTCCCTATCGAGAGCTCAATGAGCTTCTCGGCCATCTGACCAAGGAAGAGCGACTTCTTCTTCCGGTCCGCCTCCTCAATGCCGAGGTGCGGCAGGAGGTACTTGTCCAGTATCTGCAGCGCCCTCTGGATGCGGAAGTCCTGTGTCTGGCCTATCGCAACCCTGTTGCCGATGTAGTCCAGGGCATCCTTGGTGGCGTTGATCTCTATCCCGCTCTCTAGGGTCGGGATGAGCGCCTTCTGGATGCCGGCGTCGCTGGAGACGTACTCCACGAGGTCCTTGTCGGACGGGACGCCCAGCGCCTTCATCAGTATCGCTAGGGATACCCTGCCGGGTATAGATGGGAACGTGACCGAGAGGCTGCCGTCCTTCATCCGCTCGAGGGTGACCGGCACCCTGAAGCCCGACGTCGCTGAGAAGACCTTGGCGACGTGCGTGACGGGGGATGCGCCCTCCATCCTGTCGACGAGGATCCTGTTCACGGCGAGGTCCTCCTGGATGACCACGACCCTCTCCGATCCGTTGACTATGAAGTATCCTCCGGGGTCTGCGGGGTCCTCTCCGGCCTTTATCAGGTCCTCCCTCGTGGCGTTGGCGAGCGCGCAGTAGGAAGACCGCACCATTATGGGGAGCTTGCCGATGTAGACCGATATGGCGTCCTCCTCGTAGCCGTCAACGATGGGTATGACGGAGAGGCGCATGGTCGCCGCGTAGGTCAGGTTCCTCTGCCTGGCCTCCATTGGCAGGATCTCCTTCTCGGAGCCGTCCGCCTCGTGGATCGTCGGCTTCCCTATGGTGAGCGTGCCGAGCTTGATCTTTAGCCCGGGGACGTCGGTCTCTATGACGCCCTGCTCGTCCACGATCTCCTGAAGCTTGTTCTTTATGAAGTCGTCAAATGAGTCCAAGTGCGGCCTCACCAAGTTCTTCTCCCTGAAGAAGGACTCGATGAGCACCCACCGGTCGTCCATTGCAATATCGCTCATCGGAATCACCCTGGAACAACGTATCTGAATGCGACCGCGTGCCCTGCGACCTGGCTCCTCCTGGTTATCTCAAGGATCTGCCCTGGCCCCAGGACCGGCTCGTAGTAGTCGCACTTCTCGCATTTCATTACCTTCTTCTGGGTGGTAACCCCCTTGAACTCCCGCTCCTCCACCGACTCGACCAGCTTGCCGTCGCATTTGGGGCAGTGCGCGCTCTTCTGCGCCTCCTTGATCCTTAAGCAGACGGGGTCGCTGTTCCTTATCCACGGAAGGTCCTCCTTCCTTATCCCGAGGGACTTCCTGAGCTGCTGGTACTCCTCCCGGTTGAGGATTCGGAACTCCGGTACAAGGTCGTGTTCGAGGATATCAAATTTGCCCAAGATTTTACCACCCAAAAATATTTTGAACAAACACAAAATGCCCAGAATCGAGCTATCCATTCTCCAAAATACAAGCCCTAATAAAGTTTTTGATAAAGCACAGTACTCAATTCGCCAAAAGAAGGCGGACAGGCTCAGCGCGCCTGCATGGAGTTGGTGCTAAGATGGTGGTCCCGCCCGCCGGACTTGAACCAGCGACCACCCGGTAATTGCCCAGGCTGGCGCAAGGACATGTACCGCCCATGGCGAATTCCCTTGCGCGACCATCGGTCTACAGCCGGGCGCTCTACCACTGAGCTAGGGCGGGCTACAGCTATCTGAAATGGTATCCACATTTATAGTTTTTCTTGGAGGCGCGCGGCAGAAAACTAAGGCCTGGCGCCGAGAACCGCAGGCAGCACGAGGTATTCCCCGCCCCTCAGGACGGTGATGCTGACGTTCTGCCCCGGCAGGTAGGCGTCGAGGAGGGAGGTCATATCGTCTATGATTATCGTGGGCCTGCCGTCGATGGAGACAATCAGGTCCCCGCCCCCGCTGACGTTGCTCCCGCCGACGGTGGCGGTGTAGGTACCGCCCTGGAGCCCCGCTGAGGCGGCAGGGCTGCCGGCGGTGACCGTCTGGATGAGGACGCCGTATGTCAGCTGGAGGCCCAGCGCCTGCGAGATCAGGTAGCTGTTCGAGACGCCGGTTATGCCGAGGTACGGGTGCTGGTAGTGCCCGGCGGTCGAGAGCGCCACGATCTCCCTCACGATGGTGTCCGACGGGACCGCGAAGCCGACGTTCTGCGAGCCGGAGATGATGGCGGTCGTGATGCCGACGACCCTGCCCTGCGAGTCGAAGAGCGGGCCGCCCGAGTTGCCGGGGTTGATCGGCGCGCTGATCTGTATGACACCCGCGATTGTGTAGCTCCCCGCGGTCTCGGTCCTTATGGCCCTGTTGAGCTGGCTGACTATGCCCGAGGTGAGGGTGCTCTGCAGGCCGTAGGGGTTGCCGATCGCAACCACGCTGTCGCCGACCAGGAGGGTCGAGGACGAGACGACGGCGAGCGGCTTGAGCTTCGAGGCCGGGGCGTGCGGCCTGAGGACCGCCAGGTCGCTGTACTTGTCGGCGCCCAGCACGTCGAAGGTGTAGGACTCGCCGTCGACGAATGTCATCGAGGCGTTCACTAGGCCGTCCACGACATGGAAGTTCGTTACGACGAGGCACTCCCCGGTGAGGTTGACGACGAAGCCTGAGCCGAGGACCTCGGAGTAGCCGCCCAGGAGCGGGCTCGATGCAGCGAGCCCGGTGATCGTTACTATCGAACCCTTGGAGGCGGTGTAGATGTCGTTGAGGGAGGCGCAGTCCGACGCTGTGGAGTTCCCGTGCTCCAGGTCGTTGATCTGCGACTGCAGGGCGGCGACTATCCCCTCGAGGGCGCCCACCCTCTGCGCGAGGTACTGGTTGCTGCCCGCAAGGGGGCTCGCTAATACCGCGACCGCATAGCCTGCGTAGAGGCCGGCGACGAGGATGAGTATGATGAGGGGGGCGGCGCTCCTGAATTCGCTGGACATCGGATGGACCACCAAAAGGTTCCTAGGATATGAGAGTCATGAACCTGATATTAAGCTTGATGACTCAGGGCGGCATCCGTCGGGGCAGAGGGCGCCCGGGAGGGGGCATAGATAGATTTTAATAGCTCACCTTAAAGAAGAATCCGAGGAAGCCCTGGTAGTATAGTTCGGCCCAGTATACAGGCCTGTCGAGGACGGCATTGCCATCAGGCAGGTCCGTAGAGAGTCTGTGACCCGGGTTCGAATCCCGGCCAGGGCGCCTAAATTCTGCAGCTCGTATGCACACGGGCAACCATTTGCCGCATAATTCAGACCCCCTCAGGCATTCAGGGGAGGGGGCAATCGCAGCATCAGTCCAGCAGCCAGCAGTCAGCTGATAAGCCTGGGCGCGAGTAATTCTCAGGGGAGTGACATTTTCAAGTGCCTGATCCACGGACAGGCGGCGCCCGCAGGGGAGGGGGCAGCAGCGGGGGCGGCCTGCAGCAGGGGGGCGGGATCATGGTGGTCCACGAGCACCACGCGAGGCAGCTGCACTACGACCTACGCCTCGAGAGGGGCGGCGTACTGAAGAGCTGGGCGGTGCCGAAGGGCATCCCTGAAAGGGGGGACACCCGGAGGAGGCTGGCGATAATGGTAGACGACCACGACCTGGGCTACGCCGGGTTCGAGGGGACGATACCCGAGGGGAGCTACGGGGCGGGCACGGTCAGGATCTGGGACAGGGGCGATTACGAGGCGCTGGAGTGGGAGGAGGGGAAGATCGTCATCATCGCCCGTGGCGCGAGGATGCGGGGCAGGTACGTCATGGTGAGGCTCGCAGGCGGCAGGGGCGGCCAGCAGATCATCTTCAGGAACGGCGACTGACGGTCAGGATGACGCCCTTTATCACGGTCAGGATGAACGGCAGCATGAAGACGAGCATGAGGCCCGTCAGGTCGGCGTAGGCGGCCAGCTCGATATCGATGGCGACCGGCATGTTGAGAGCCTCCTGCAGCGCCTGGGTGATCATCTCCGGCGGGAAGGCCAGCGAGGGGGTGCCGAAGCTGAATGCCAGCAGGATGTGGGCAATGAACGCCAGCCCGAAGGCGGCGGTCACTGGCCCGTATGCAGCGGAGCCCCTCAGCACGACGATCAGGAGGGAGAGGAAGGCGATCGCCGCGCCCGTGAATGGGAGGGCGGGGTGGATGAGGGGGGCAATCACGTCGTAGAAGGCGCCGAACTCCTCGGGGAGGAACTCCGAGAGGATGCCCTGCGCAGCCATGGGCAGGAGGGAGAGGAAGGCGAACAGCACCGCCGCGAGCATGACCCCGGCGGCGATGCGCAGCGCGAGCCTGCCGGTCGATATCTCCAGCCCGAGGATCGTGTGCCTACCCATCTATTACCACCTCCATCTGGAAGCTGCCGTATGGCGTCCCGAAGATGGCGACCAGCGTGTAGGACGGCGAGGCGGCGGCGTTCGGGATCTCGAATGCCACGTTCGACTCGAAGGCTGTGTGGGGCGGCGCCAGGAAGTCCACCTGGCCTGAGGCGCCCGCGACGGTGCCGTTGGGCAGGAGGAGGACCGCGTCGAATGAGCCCTCGGCGGTCAGGATGCCGTTGGCGTTGAAGAACGAGAAGGGCACCGCGATGAGGGAGTGGGTAGAGTTGATCGGGCCGGCAGCAGGGTCGCCGAAGGTAAGGTTTGCCAGCGGCGCGCCCCAGGCGAGGTCACAGGTCGCGTTGAAGGGGATCTGGACGATACCGAGGAGCGCGACCGAGGCCGATGCGCTGAAGCCGAGGGTCGCGTTGGAGAGGAGGTAGGGGGTCATGTTCGCCGGCAGCGGGATGTCAGCCAAGACCGTGCCGTAGTTCGGCGAGTTGGACTGGATTGTCAGCGCCTCAGAGAAGTGCGCGGAGGCGCCGTATGTGCTCGTCAGGTTGCCCTCGATGACAGCGGGCACATCTAGATCGGACGGGTTGATGAAGGTGAAGGGTAGGGTCACCCTGGCGTGTGTTAGGTTGAGTGGCTCGACCTCAGGGGCGAGGAAGGTGAGGTTGGCGACTATCGGGGACCACTCGGCCGAGGCGTCGACCGATGCGCCTACGCCCGCCAGCGGGAACATCTCGATGCTGGCGGAGGCCTTCAGGACCAGCGTGTCTTCCGACGTGACGAGGCGCCTCAGCTCGTCGGCAGGGAGGTCAGAGAGGTTGACGCTGATCGCGAAGCTGTAATTGCGGCTGGGCGAGCCGGGCGGGATCGTGATCGGCTCCGATGAGAACGAGAGGAGGACCGCCTCCGACGATTCGAGGGTGACGCACACAGCCGGCCCGTTGATCGCGAAGACGCCGGGGTTTGCGGCGACGAACGGCACGGAGACCGAGATGGAGGCGTTCGACGGGGAGGCGGAGATCTGCGGCTCGCCGACCGATACAGAGGGGGCGAGGAGGACCAGGCTGACCGCCATCGCGGCGACCACGGCTACGGCAGCCAAGATGGAGATGGCGATCAGGGCGTTGATGAGCTTCAGGGGCCAGGCACCCATAAGTTCTCGTTATCTCTCTTGCGCAGGTTAGATGTATGCCTTTTGGGGCATTGGGGATGGGCACGGTCGAAGGTCAGCAAGGGAAAGCGCGGGAGAGAAAAGAGGAAAGGGGGGGCGCAGGCGCAGGGGACCCGGCTATGCCTTGGTTAGCCGGACCAGCCCTGCGGAGAACTTCTCCCCCTCGATCTCGTACTCGCACACCTGGACGCCTGGCGGGGGCGGACCCGGGTCGAGCTTCGCGGCGAGGGTCTCCGCGGCGATGTAGCCAGCCTGCCTGGAGAAGACCGACGCGAGCTTCGGCGATGCGGAGTAGTAGACCTCGATCCTGTCGGAGATCTCGAAGCCGGACTCCTTGCGCTGGTTCTGTATCCTCCTGACGATGTCCCTGGCGAAGCCCTCCTCCTTCAGCGCCTCCGTGACGTTGACGTCGACCGCCACGGCGAGCCCGGACTCCTCCGCCATGCTGAACCCCTGCTTCGGCCTGGACTGGACCTCGACCTCGGTCGGCAGCAGCTCCACCCGCTTGCCGTCGATGTTCAGCTGCACGCTCCTGCCTGCCCTGAAGAGGGCGGCGAGGTCGGATTGGCTCATGGATTCGACCGCCGCCAGTATCTTGGGGAGGGCCCTGCCGTGCTTCACGCCAAGCAGGCGCGGCAGGGGCCTGATCTTGAAGTCGACTAGCGACTCCTTGTCCATGCCGAACTCGATCCTCTTGACGTTCAGCTCCTCCTTGATCAGCTCCTCAAGCGGGGCCATCTGCCCGGCGAGCTTCGCGTCCGAGAAGATCATGGCCTTCTCCAACGGCTGGCGGACCTTGACGCCGGATGCGCTCCTGACGGAGTGGCCCAGGCTGCATGCCCGGATCGCCGCGTCCATGGATGCCATGAGCGGCGCGTCGATGCGGGAGTCGTCCGGCTTGGGCCAGCTGCAGTGGTGGACGCTGGCGGGGGCGCCGCTGTCGATCGACCGCACGACGTTCTGGTATATCTCCTCGGTGACGAACGGGACGAACGGCGCGAGCAGGCGCAGCAGGGTGGTGATGCAGGAGTAGAGCGTGGAGTATGCCGCCTCCTTGTCCCCGTCCGACTCGCTCTTCCAGAAGCGCCTCCTCGAGCGCCTTATGTACCACTGGGAGAGGAGGTCGACGAACTTTCCGATGCGCGTGGAGGCGCCGGCCGGATCGAAGGCCTCGAGGCACGAGGTCACGTCGCGGATGAGGACCTGGAGCTTGGAAAGTATCCAGCGGTCGAGCTGGGTGTAGGATGCCTGCCTGCCGGACGGGGCCCAGCGGTCGAGCTCAGCGTACGTGACGAAGAAGGAGTATATGTTCCACAGCGGTATGATGAACTCCTTCTTGACCTCCTCTGCGCGCTTGTACCCGAAGAGCATGTCCGCCTCGGGGCGGCCCGTGCAGTACATCCAACGCATCACGTCGGCGCCCATGCTCTTGGCGGCGTCGTCGAACCAGATGGCGTTGCCCCACGACTTGTGCATCTCGCGCCCGTCCTCCGCCAGGACCGTCCCGAAGCCGAAGACCGCCCTCGTCGGCGGCCTGTTCTCCAGGATCGTGCTCATCGTGAGGAGCGAGTAGAACCAGTTGCGGAACTGGCCCGGCAGGGACTCGCAGATGAGGTCCGCAGGTATCCACTCGGACCAGTACTTCCTGTCCTCGAAGTAGCCGGCCGTGGAGTAGGCGACTATGCCCGCGTCGAGCCACGGGTTGCCGACGTCAGGGACCCTGGACATCTCGGCGCCGCACTTGGGGCACCTGATCTTGACCATGTCTATCCAAGGCTTGTGGGGCGAGTGGCCCTCGAAGGCGTCCCACCCGCTGCTCGCCCTGGACTTGAGCTCCTCCCTGCTGCCGATGACGTCGAAGGAGCCGCAGGACCGGCATGCCCATATGGGGAGCGCGAGGCCCCAGTACCTCTTCTTCGATATCATCCAGTCGCTCATGTTCTGGAGCCAGTCAAGCTCCTGGGAGAGGCCGAAGGCAGGGACCCAAGTGACCTGGCGCGTGACCCCGCTGATCTGCTCCCTGAGGCTCGGCGCCTCCTGCGCGCCCATGGCGCCCGCGTCCTCCGGCTCCTCAGAAGGGTCGCCGCCGGTGAGGCGCCGCTCCCCCATGGATATGAACCACTCGTCGACGAGCCTGAAGACGAGCTCGTTGGAGCACCGCCAGCAGAAGGGGTACCTGTGCCGGTACTTCTCCGCCTTGAAGAGGATGCCCTTAACCTTGAGGGCGGCCTTGACGGGCTCGACGGAGCTGTAGACGTGGGTGCCGGTGAACGGGCCGAAGCCCCCGATGAACTCGCCGAACTCGTTGATGGGCGAGAGGGCGGGAAGCGAGAACTCCTTGCCGAGCTCGTGGTCCTCCTTGCCGCAGCCGGGCGCGATGTGGACCATCCCGGTGCCCTCCTCCTCGCTGACCTCCGCCCAGGGTATGACCCTGTGACGCTTCGGCGCCCCGGATGCGGCGACGGCGGGGAGCTCGTCGAACGGGCCGTCGTATGTGAGCCCCTCGAGCTCGCCCCCCAGGACCTCGCCCAGGACCTCGTAATCCTTCCCGAAGAGCCTCTGCGCGGCCGCCTTGGCGGCATAGTAGACGCTGCCGCCCTGCCTGACCTTCACGTACGTCATGTTGGGGTTGACCGCCACCGCCACGTTGGATGTCAGCGTCCACGGGGTGGTCGTCCACACCAGGAGGCTCTCGCCGGGGCGCTCGCGGATCGGCATCCTGACCGTCATGGAGGTGTGGGCAACCTCCCTGTAACCCTCCGTCGCGATCTCGTGCTCCGAGAGGGCGGTGGAGCAGCGCGGGCACCAAGGCATGACGTCGATGCCCTTGTAGACGAGGCCCCTCTCGTGGCACTTCTTGATGACCGCCCATATCCCGTAGTTGTTGGTGTCGGCCATTGTGAAGTATGAGCCGCCGAGCTTGAGGGAGCCGAGCTGGCCTATGACCTGCTCCGGCGTGCCGGTGACCTTGCCTCCCGCCTCGCCGGCGTATTCCACCGCCGCCTCGGGCCTGTCGAGCGCATCGGCCAGCGCCCTCAGCTTGGCCGGGTCGTTCCACTCCATCCAGTAGCCGAGCCGGATGGACTGCTCGGTCTGCTTGGCGGCGTACCTCAGCACCCTCTGCTTGCAGTTCTTTATGAACTCCGATACGCCGTACTTCTCGATGTCCTGCTTCGACTTGAACCCGAGGGCCTTCTCCACCTCGACCTCGACCCAGAGCCCTTGGCAGTCGAAGCCGTTCTGGTACCTGATGTCGCAGCCCATCATGGCGTGGAACCTCTGGAAGAGGTCCTTGTATGTCCTGCCCCATGCGTGGTGCACGCCCATCGGGTTGTTGGCGGTTATCGGCCCGTCCAGGAACGACCACTTCTCCCTGCCCCTGTTCATCCTCCTGCGCACGTTGAACGCATCCGTCTCCTCCCAGAGCCTGAGCATACGCTCCTCCAGCTCAGGCAGGTTGACGTCCTGGCTGACCTTCTTGAATAGTGACATTTGGTTGCACCCTGCGTGCGGCCCGGCCCCGCGCCTGCGGGTGTTGCGCGCCCGCACCGCCGGACTGCCGAACCGATGTTAAATAGGATTGCCTTATGTGCGATTTATGTTTGACGGAGAAGAATGGGAACGGATGGAGGGCAGACGCTGGCGCTCTCTCATAGCCACTGAGGGTTCTGAAGGCACTTGGCGCGACGGTCGCGTGTTATGCCCTGCGCTTCTTTGCGGGCGAGCGGCTCGGGTGGAGTTCGATGTGCTTGCTGCCAATGCGGAAATTCATTATGTCTTGCCCCAACGCCATCTGCTATGTCGAAATGGGGCTTAAAAGGGTTTTCGGATGCCGCTGCCCAGGACGGCGCGCTACTCCGGGGTCTCCCTCGGCCGTATCAGCGGGTTGGCGTCCATCTCGGCCTTCATGGCAGCGAGGGCATCCTTCAGCTCCATGGGCCGCGTCCTCAGCATGCGGAGGGACTTGGAGTTGTCGAGCGAGGAGTCCGGCGGGCGCTTGGCCTTCATCTTGGGCCCGATGTCGGCGGATACCGCGGGCTGGACCATCGACCTGTCGAGCCCGAAGGTCTCGGCTATCGCAACGGCGAAGTCGTAGCGGGAGACGCGAGTGGCCCCGCAGAGGTGGCAGATGCCGGCAAACCCCCTCTCGGCGGTCTCGATCAGCATCTCGGCGAGGTTCTGGTTGTAGGTGGGGCAGGCGTACATGTCGGTCAGTGCCTGCACGCGCTCGCCCCTGCGGAGGCTGTCCATCACCCAGAGGGCGAAGTTCTGCTTGCCGCTGGACGGGGACGCCCCGAAGATGACACTCGTCCTCGCTATCACGGAGGGCCGGCCTGAGGCCAGCACGACGCGCTCAGCCTCGAGCTTGGTCTTCCCGTAGACGTTGATCGGGTTCGGCGCGTCCTCCTCACGGTAGCACCCCTGCTGCCCGTCGAAGACGTAGTCGGTGGAGATGTAGATGACCTGGCAGCCTACGCGCTTGGCCTCGTGGACGATGTAGCGGGTCCCCTCGACGTTGACCTCGTTGGCGAGGTTCGGGTCCGCCTCGCAGGCGTCCACGTTCGTGACGGCTGCGCAGTGGTAGACTATGTCTGGGCTGCAGTTCTCGAAGCCCTCCCTTACCGTGACCTTGTCGGTGACGTCCATCTGGACCGGCTTTCCGATGGCAGGCGGGACGGACGTGAATCCGGCGTAGACGACGTGCCCCCTCCGCGAGTAGATCTCCGAGAGCT
>CAZEMX010000034.1:0-17296 GCA_964513415.1 uncultured Nitrososphaerota archaeon | reverse complement strand
GTCCCCGGCGAAGCGCCCCAGAGATCGGACCGCCCCCCTCGGGGGGTCGGCCGCGCCCCGGCGCCCCGCCGCGCTCCGGGAGCCGGCGCCCCGCCGCTTCGACGTCCGCGGCCGCCGTGCCCGCCAGTGCCACGCCGCCGGACGCGACGGCCCGTCTGCCCGCGTGACTACCATCCGCCACAGGGGGCAACCAGCCGCCTCCCCCCTGAGGAGAACGACCGATGGCCCAGATCACTCCCGTCATTCCCACTATGGCCGGCGTCAACCCGTCACCCGTGAGCGTTTCGGCCGGCGGAGACACGGTGCTCAACACGCGCGGCAACACCCATATCCAGATCACCAACGCCAACGGATCATCCGTAACGGTGACGTTCGCCATCGCGGCCGCATTCGCATCCAGGCCGGCTGACTCCAACTACCCAGCCGAGACGGTGGGCAACAACGCGGTCGCGATCCCCAACGGGCAATCCCGCATCTTCGGCCCGATCAAACCGTGCTACACCGACCCGAGCACCGGCGCCGTCGCGCTCACCTACAGCGCCAGCACCGGCGTCACGATCTCGGCCTGGGAACACAACAGCAACTGAGATGGTTGGGCTCAACCCTAACGACATCCCACGGATGCTCTTCGAGCTACAGAACGCGGAAGCGCTTCGGTTTGAGGAGACGCTTCGCCGCGTTTCCCTCCGCCGCGGTCTTCCGCCTGTGGCAGGTGGTACAAACGCCCCGGAGATTCCCCTCCGAGTCATCGCCGCCCGCGCTCCGCGGCCGAATGTGGTCGACCTCTTCGCTGGGCTCACGACCACAAACAACGCAGACCGGATCGCGGGCAAGGATCAACGCGCGGAGCTTGCGCCACGCGGCGCCGTAACCGCGGGAGTGGGCACTTCCTTCGGTAGTGACCCACGCTGGCCGGCCGGATGGGACTACGTCCGCCGGCTTCGCTTCTTGGTTAGATTTTTTGGGTGAGTGGCGATCGCAGTACCTTCCGTTGGTGAGCCCGGGACATCCGGCTCGAGCGCACGGGTGAGGGGCTTGGATGGGCACGGCTTCCCTTTCGAGTCGAGAGAGACGCTACGAGCAGCTGCAACCTGGGCCCACGTGCGATCCCCATCGGCGCACGCGAGAACCGCTTCCCGGCCGGTCTCGGCCTGCCAGCGCCGGATCGCCACGTCGACAAATACGGGTTGCATCTCAATTGCGTAGCAGCGGCGCCCCAGACGCTCCGCGGCCACGAGCTGCGACCCGGATCCGGAGAACGGCTCGAACACCACGTCGCCGGCCTTGGTGTGCTTCCGCATCGGCCGAGCGAAGATCTCCAGGGGCTTCTGCGTCGGGTGCTCGTTGCCGACGATTCGCGCCTTTCCCTCCCAGTCCGCGAACCAGACGTCGGACGCCTCGGGGTCATCCGCCGGGAGAGCGGGCACGGGCAGACGCCAGACGCTCGATGCAACGCGGCGCCCATCATGCTCGGGCATTGAACCTTGAACCCAGCCCATCATGCACGGTTCGTGCTGAAAGTGCCAGAAGCTCCGCCCCATCACGGCGCCGGGCTTTACCCAGACGATCTGCTGATGGTCCAGGATCCCAAGCCGCGCCCAAACCGACTGAATGAGGCCGACGCGCTTGTGGCTATGCCAACAATAGATAGGAGCCTTCTCGCCGATCACGCGGAGAACGTTCGTGAAGAGCGCCGTGTAGAAGCGCTCAGCATCGCCGAACGAGAGCTCATCGTAGATCGACGTCCAATCCTTGCCGCCTTCCTTCCCGGGCTCCTTGGACGGCCTCGAGCCGGTGTAGTCCACCAGATAAGGCGGATCCGTTGACACGAGCGCCGCCTTGGCGCCGTCCATCAAGCGGGACACGCACTCGGGATCGGTTGAGTCGCCGTTGAGCAGCCGATGGCCGTCCAGCAGCCACAGATCGCCGGTTTGAGAGACGGCAACCTGAGCGACCGCCTGCGGATCGTCGTCCTCCATCGATTCGGGCTTGGCGAACCCGAACTTGACCATGTCGTCCTGGGTGAAGCCGGCTGCGAGCACCGCTTCGGGCTCGAGGCCCGAGAGAGCGGCCCCGAGCACGTCGTTGTCCCAATCAGACAGCTCGCCGGTGCGATTGTCCGCGATCGCGTACGCCACGGCCTCGGCCGACTCCAGCTCGCTTTGCACCACCGCGATGTGAGTCCATCCGAGCTCACGCGCGGCCACGAGCGTCCCGTTGCCGGCGATCACGACGCCGCCGACGGACACCACGGGCTTCTGCTGCCCGAACCGCCGGAGCGAAGCGCAGATCGCCTCGATGCTCTTCCTGGGGTGAGCACGGGCGTTCTTGGGATCGGTTCTCAGATCCCCGATCGGGCAAGCCAGGCCGAGCAGACCCGGAGCGATCTTGTGGTCGTGCCGAACGGGCGTTTGGGTTGAGGCGGGAACCGGGCCGGGAGCGGACTCGACGGGCTTTCGCTTGCTCATGGCGGAGCATAGACCGCCGACCGAATTATTTTTTACCGTGTTTCCCGCATGAAATCCGCTTCATTCGAGAATTCCTGAAGAAGCCGCCTTGACGGCCCGAAAGCCGAGGGGCATTCTTTCCCCGCTGAGACGACGCCATGAGCAACCCGAACCACCGACTACAACCCGTCCCGGGCCGCGCAGATTCGAAGCGGCACACCGCGTCTCTCAGCAATTCCGGAGCTCGCCGCGCGAGGCCCGGGACGGCCTGTAGTCACACCACTAACCCAGGAGAACGACCGATGCCAGACCTCGAGCCGGGACACGACGCCAACGCCAACGCCAACGAGATTCCGAGATCCACTCGCGGAAGATCGACGCTCACCGAGGAGCTGCTTCCAGACGACAAAGCCCTGATGCTGATGGCGATCAAGATCGCGATGAAGACAACGAACAACTCACGCCTTGAGATCCCCATGTCGGCCGACAAGGTCTTCTGCGGAACGCCGGTGGAGATGTCGCCGATGTGCCGGCCATGGCAGGACCTGCACCGGGCCGCGGAGCAGCAAGAAAAGCGGCTTCGAGATCTCTACACGTTGGTTGCTTCGGCCTCGTCGTTCACGCGAGAACTTCACCAGGCCGACCAACCCCAGACACCGCCGGTCCCCGGCACGGCGCCGGCCCCAGTAACCGCGCCGGTTGAGACGAGAAAGGTCAACGTGTATGCCGGCGGCTGCGGGCGCCAATTCGAGTGGAAAGACGGAAAGGATCTGACGATCGGGATAGTCATGGCCTCGGACGGACGCCCCGCGGCGCGACAATCGGACGGCCCAGCGCAGATCCATCTCAAGATGGGGTGCGGAACCCCGATATTCGGAACGGCCGAGAGATCGGAAGATGGGACGTACCGCGTTCGCAGGGTGAACCCGGGCTTCTTTACGGACGAGAGAATCCCGGACTGCGTGCGCGACCTTGGCGTCCTCGACCTTTACGCGTGAGCACGCTTCTTGTTCCGCCTGCCCGACCGTTCCCGCGGTCGGGTAGGCTTTGCCCGAACCGAGCAGCCGCTATGACAGACATCAGCGAGTGGAAGTCGCACAAAGATCTGAAGTACACCAACCTGCCGTCCCAGCGGGGAGTCAACATCCTCAAGATCGCACGGTTCGGTGTGATGCAATTCCGAGAAGGAACCGGACGCGACGCCGTCGACCGCGACTGCCGCGTCGCCTATTGCGACGGATACCGCCTCCCGCTGAAGCTCACGAACACCCGCCTCGAGGCCATCGCGGCCGTCCTCAAAGAGCGGGACCCGATGAAGTGGATCGGAAAGAAAATCGGCGTGTTCGTTGGACCATCCAAGTACTTCGGCAAGAAGGGGATCGATATCTTCGTCTACGCCCGGCCGGTGGACCAGACCGTGCCGCACTCTACGGAGCGCGACCCATCGCCCGCCGGCGAGGAACCCCACGAGATCCCCGAGGACGACGGACCGGAGCCGGCCCAGCCGGAGACGGCCGAGCAGCCCCCGGAGCCCAAGCAGCCGGAAGAGCCCCCGCCAGGCCCGATCGGCAAAGAGAACGCGGCCCTCGTGCTCTACACGCTTGGGGTTCGGGGAAAGACGTGGACGGACCTCCTCGCCTACCTAAAGCGGTGCGGCGCCGACAACGGCTGCCACGGAGTACTCCCCTTCGAGTGCCCGGGAGCGATGCTGCCTTGGGCGCGGCAATTCTGCACCAGCTTCCCCAAGGTGAAAGACCTCGGGAATAAGGACGACTTCGTTCGAAAGACGATCGCCGGCTGGGAACCACCGCCGGCGCCAGCGGGCACGGCCTCGAGCACGACGCCAGCCAAGCCCAAAGAGCACATCGACCCCAAAACCGGGGAAGTCATGCTGACCGAACCGCGGGACGACATCCCGTTCTGAGCTCCCTCCTCACTCGCGGCGCTCCGGTAAGCCGGACGCCGCGGATTCAACGCCCAGACGCCCACGAGCCCCGCCAGGAAGCCCGACTTGCCGCCTGACCCACAACACCGCCCCGAAGGATCCCAGGCCGGCCGCTGGCTCAAGGCGATCGTCGCGGGCCGATGGCTCGCCGAACTCCAGGGGGAAGGTCCGCTGCGCATGGTGGCTTGGCTCGCGATCAAGTGCGGGCCCAGCGGCCGCGGGCAGATCACCTGCGACGAATTCCAGGCGGACACCGGGATGGGCCGGACCGCCTACTTTGACTCCCTACTTCACCTTGCGCACCACGGGCTCCTCCGCCGGATTCGAGCCTCCGGCAAACTCTCCGATGCCCCCGGCAACCCCGCGCGGGCGACGACGACGACGACCGTTGAGCTTGTCGTGCCCACGGGGCACGCCGGCAAGCCGCCCGAGAGCGCGGCACAACGCCTCCGCCTCAGCGGGGACCCACCCCAGCAACCACCCGGGAGAAGTCCGCCGCCGCGGACCCAGCCAGTCCGCCCAGGCGGACTAGTCCGCCCCGGCGGACTCGAAAACCCCGGGGTGTCTCTGCGCGCTCCGGAGGTCTTCTCTTCTTCCAAGTCACAGAGTCAAAACGACGACGACAACAGCGCGCGCGCTGAAGAGTGCATCCGATCGTTCGAAGAGGAATACGACGTCGTCGTCGTCTTGCAATCCGAGGGATTCGGGAGACAGGCCGCGGAACGCTGGGCCCAGAGCCGATCGGCCGACTACGTCCGGATGGTGATCACCAACGCGGACTTCCAAGCCGCGCACGGGGGATTCCGGTCCAGCCGGCAAGGATGGATCGCCGCGGCGCTCACGCGCGGAGACGACTGCCTGTTTGCAGAGATCGGAGCCAGGCAAGCCCGCGACGCCGAACGTGCCAGAATCCAATCGGCGATGCAGAAGGTCACGGCCGCGATTCTCAGATGCCGGAGCACGGTGGAGCGATGGCCCGACTCGCGAGCACGCGTCTGGGCGCTTGGCGTGCTCGAGCCGGCGCAGCCTTGGAAACCAATCAGAGACAACGTTTTTACGAAGGAACAGGCCGCGACCCTCGACGTCGAGGACCTCGCGGACCTCATCATGGACCGAATCAGCCCGGAGCACACATGACCACAACACCACGCGAGGCTTGGGATATTTCCGTTTGCCGGCGCATCGACGCGATCGTCGAAGCCCGCGGCATTTGCAAAGGCCGCGAGAAGGACCTGACGCGGTCGCGCGACTCGATCAAGAAAGAGCTGCAGCGGCTCGGCATTGGAGACACACCGCAACACCGAGAGCTGGCGCTTGACCACTGGAATTCGATCTGCGGAATTGAGAGATGCCGCGCCAGAATCGACATGCTGGCCGACAAAATGGAAGAAACGATCATCGAGGCCAGGCAAGGAAAGATCTTTGAGGACAATGACGACCTCGAGCCGGACTATGAGCAACCCGACCCCGAGGCGCCAAAGCTCCCGTTCGACGAGAAGAAACCAGCCGCGGCCGCGGGCTCAGAGAAGCCGGCGGAGACGAACGCAGCGAAGCCCATCGAAAAGCACGCCGAGAAGCCGGCCAAGAAATCCAAGCGGACACAGCCGCTGAGGCTCACCACGCACGAGCCGGAAACCGCGGAGACGGACCAACACCTGCAAGCCTCGGTGAACGAGCTCGATATGCGCAAGAACCTCAAGGGCTTCTGCCTCGCCGCCGGCTGCGAGAAGATCGTCGACGTCGTTCGGTTGATTCACGCCAAGTCCAACATCATCCCCGATTGCGCCGAAGAGCTGAGATGCACGGCCGAGGAAGCCCACGCGATCTTCCTGGCCATCGACGCATGGCGCAAGAAGCACCGCAAGGCCAACGCCAGCCAGAACCTCGAGGAAGCCCGCAAAGCCTGAGACGCGACAACGCACCACGGAGGACAGCCATGACGACAAAGACAGCAACCCCACCCGCGGAATCTCCTTTCACAACGATGCTCATGCCACGAACACCGATCGGGATGAGCATGCCGACGAACCAGCGACAGCGAGCGCTGCAAGTGATCGAGATCGCAAAGATCGATACCACGCAGAACATGCGCGAGGTGAGCCAGGCGGGAATCGAAGAGTTGCAACGGTCGATCGAGATCAACGGACTCGAGCAACCCATCGGTGTATACCAGACGCCCAAAGGCTACCAGCTCATCTTCGGAGCCCGCCGGCTTGCCGCAGTCACCGCGAACAAGTCCGACTCGATTCTTGCGTTCGTCTACAGCCCGATGACGCCGGAACAAGCCGCCGAGCTGAGACTCAGCGAGAACGTCCACCGCCTGGACCCGACGCCGGCCGAGACGGCAACGGCCGTCAGCAAGATCATGGAGACCGAACTCCAGCGACTTCCCGGAGCCCAAGAATTCAAGCTGAAGCCGGCATGGGATCGGATCAGCCCGGAGAACCGCGCCAAGGTGATCGAAGCCACGGCCGCCAGGATCGGAAAAACCGTCGGATGGGTTCGGGATATGGCATACCTCATGCGGCTCAGCCCCAAGGTCATGAAGCTGGTCCAGGACGGGATTCTGCCGATCCCCCACGCCCGCGAGATCTCGAAGGTGTACGACCACGCCGCGCAGAACGAGATCGCCGCGGCCGCCAAGATCCACGATCCCGGCGAGAACCCGATGTCGATCAGCGGGGTGAAACACCTCTGCGGAAAGAACCTCTTCCGCCTGACGCAGGTGCCATGGAAGCTTGACGCGGAATTCGCCGGCAAGCCGGCATGCAACGGATGCCCGCACAACACGCTCTCGCAGCCGGGATTGTTTGAGCGCGGCAGGAGCTGCGAGGACCTCAGATCCGGACCGCGGCACGCCGAGCACGACGAACCCAAGAGCGGGGTCTGCACACACGCCCCCTGCTTTCGCCATAAGACGCGGGCCGCCAGCGCGGCCGCGTCGGCCACGGTCGGCAAGATCGTCGCACGTCGGGCCGCCAAGCCGGCCAAGCCCAAAGCCGGAGAGAAGCCCGCGCCGCCGGTGATCATCCCGCCCTTCCTCCAGCCGGCCCAGATCGAGAACCGCGTCAAGATCCGCACCGAACGCGCCAAGTCCCACCCGACGAAGCAGAAGGACTCCAAGGCCCAGGAGAAGAAACGGAAGCAAGAGGAGCGACGCCGCGCGGCCGAACAAGCCAAGCACGAGCTGAGGCAGAAAACCGAGGAGTGGGGCAACAAGCAAGAGCCGCTCCTGATCGCGCACCTACGGAAAACTCCCGGAGCCCTCGCGGCGTTCGTCGCCGCGTCGTTGACAAAGCCGATGAGCTCGATTCAAGACTACTTCAATTCGAACGAATCGATGAAGAAGCAACTGAACAGCCCGCAACTGGCATCTTCGATTAAGTGCATTGCCAGCCCATCGATCAAAGCCCTAGATCAGATCGCAGCCGCCGCGATCGAACACCACCAAGGCGTGATCAACTACCGGACCATCGCAGCGGCGGACCTCCTGGATCGCATCGCCAAAGCCTCAGGATTCAAACCGACGGAGCCGCGGCCCCAGCTCGCGACGCCGGCAAAGGACACGGCCGAGGAGGACGAAGATGGCGACGATTGATCCGATCAAGATCCCGCTGGAGTTTTACGGCCCGAAACAGACTATCAGCGTGATTGCAACAGACCGCGATCGAGCATGCGCAAGGGCAGACATCATAACCAACACCTACATCAACGCCCTCGGAGAAATGGCCCTCTTTCTGGAAGCAGTCCAAGAGCTCCGCGAGATCACCGTTTTGACCATTGCAAAGTCCTTCGGAAAGTCCATCGAAGAGACTGAAGCGCAGCTGGATCGGATGGTGCGCATGGCGAAAGAAATTCCAGGAAATCTTGCCGCTCGGCCGGACGTCAAAGTCACATTTCATAAAGTTGAGGAAGCCCAATGAGCACCGGAACGAGAGTCCCGCTCCAGACCGCGGACCACATCGTGAGAGCCCTCCTGAAACGATGGGGCCTCGCCGCGGCCGTTGGGGTCGCGGCCGTTGGGAGCGTCCGCCGGCGCCGAGAGACGGTGGGGGACATCGAGCTGATCGCCCCACACTGCACGCCCAACCGGGACGGCCTTTACCACGCGATCGCCAAAACCCTCAGATCAGACTCCATTTTTCAATCGACGGTTGTTGACCCGATCGGGTACTCGCTTACCGGGTTCAAGCCGGGATTCAGAGAGTGCTCGCTGGCGATCGAAAGCCCGACCAATCCGGACGTTCATATCTGCGTCGAGATTTTTCGGTACGACTCGGGCCCGGACGGCAACCGGGGATGGACGGAGCTCATGCGCACCGGGCCGCGGGAGTTTGGGATGTGGTTCCTGGGGTGCTGGAAGAAACGCTTCAGCATCCCGCCCGGAGAGAAAGCCTCCATCGACGGATACCTCGTCGACGCCGCCAAGCGCCGCGTCAGAGTTGAAACCGAGGACGACTGCTTCCGGATCGCCGGCCTGCCGCGCGTCGAGCCCCACGACCGCGACGCATTCATGGACCGACTCACAACCTCGAGGAGCCAGCAGTGAATAAGCAACCGCCCGCCCCAGACCACAACCCACTGACCGACGAAGAGCGGCTCAAGATCCAGCGGGAGTACCGCGGACGAGAGACACGGCCGGGACGCTGGCGCAACTTCTGCATTCCGTGCGGGATGCGGATCGAAGTCGCCGCGGAATTCCTCCGCTGGAAAACCGACATGATGTGCCACGAATGCACGCAGATTTACGGCAACATTCAGCCCGCCAACACCGAGAGAGAACAACGCGCAGCGATCCCCACCGGAACGCCCAGAACATATCGCCAGCGCGGGACGGAGAGCCATGCACTCTGAATCAACGCCAGGCCAACCCAAGCGGTGCGAAGGACAGACCGTGAAAGTCTGGAACCGCCTCGAGCTGGAGATCGAGGGGAAGCCGGCTCCAGGAGGATCAAAGACCGCGTTCGGCTTCAAGGACAAGCTGGACAAGATCCACGCGCGCATCGTTGACGCCGGCAAGGGAAACCTGGACTGGAAAAACCTCTGCAAGTTTGAGGCAAGCCGCCAGTACACCGGAGAGCCCATCCGCGGCACGGCCGTGTGGGCACACTTCGTCTTCACGATGCCGCGGAACAAGTCCCATTTCTTCAGAGGGGCACGGGCGAACGTTCTCAGGCCCAACGCGCCGTGCTTCCACCTGGTCAAGCCGGACACCACCAAGCTCATCCGATCGACCGAGGACGCGCTCACGGGCGTGATCTGGGGAGACGACGCCATCGTTTTTCCCAGCGGCATCAAGATTTACGACGGACGGCCCGGCGTCAAGATCACCGTTCGATGGGTCTCCCAGGAGCCAGCATGAAACCCGAATACCCCAGCAAGCCAACCGAGATCCCCATCGAGGCCTTCGATACCCACCACTCCGCGATCGTCGGGCAAACCGGCAGCGGGAAAACCAACACCGGCAAGCACATGGTGGAACGGCTGTACGCCCTCGGCCGCCGCGTCTGCATCCTTGACCCGCTCAAGAGCGACTGGCACGGAATCACGGCCAACCGGGCCGGCACCGGCCCCGGGCTTCCGTTTGCGATCATCGGGGGACCACGCGGGGCGATCAAGCTCCCGCCCGGATCCGGAGCCGCCATCGGCCGCATGGTGGCAAGCGGCATTCTTCCCCACTCGATCATCGATATGAGCGAGCTGGAACGCGGATCCTTCTCCTCCTGGTACGTCGACTTCTGCAAGGCACTCTGGAAGCACGCGCACGGAAACGGCGCCGTCCACATCGTGCTCGAAGAAGCCCGCGAATTCGCACCGAAGGAACGCCAGGGAGGAGAAGAGAACGAGTCGATTTATTGGTCAAAGCGGCTCGCGACGGCCGGCCGGAGCAAAGGGGTTCGGTTCATCTTCATGAGCCAGCGGACCCAGCAGCTCCATAACGACCTGCTGAGCTCGGCGAACCTCGTGGTCGCGCACCGGACGATCTACCCCGCGGACCGAAAGCCCGTGCGAGAATGGATCGCCGCCTTCAACGGATCGAAGGAACTAGAGAGGCACGTCGACGCCACGCTCTCGACGCTTCCCACCGGCGTTGCCTGGGTCTGCGACGCGCAGCACCAGACCGTGCAGCTGCAGCTGATCAAGCAATGCGAGACTTTCGACAACTCGAGGACGCCGGCGGCCGGAGAGACATCAAAGAAGCTTCCGGCAACCGTGCTCGATATCGCCGCTCTTCAAGAAACGCTGCGGGAGTCCATTCAGGAAGCCAACAAAGAGGACCCTGACTTCCTCCGGAAGCGCGTCGAAGAGCTGGAATCCCAACTCGCCGAACACCAGGCATCCTCGCACGAGGGAGCATCGGATCACGATGACCTCGAAGATGCGTACGCGAGAATTGATGGCCTGAACGCGGAGCTTCAGTCACGCAACTCTGCGATCAAGGCTATGGAAGCCGAGCTCGAATCTCGCACCGCTGCGCTAGAGATCGTCTGGAAAGATCGCCGGTATTACGCCGAACGCGCCGCGGCGATGCGCGAGAGATTTGAGATCGCGCGTGCCCATATGGAAGAAGGATCCGAGCACTTCGGGCTCGTTGACCCGGAGCCGCACATCCTCGAGGACTTCAACGGAGTATCAATCAATGCTCTCGAACGAGAACGACGGAACGCAGACTCTAACGATCACGCTGGTCTGCGTAGTGTGCAAAGACAAGTGGACCCAGACGTGGAGAGCATACGTCCCGCAAAGCCGGGAACGAATCTTCACGTTCACCGAGCAATGGAAGCACTGGCCCGGGAAGGGACTGGTGTGCCACGAGTGCGCGAAAAAGAAGCCGGAAGTTTGGGGGACGCTGGAAAGCCTACCGGCACTCAACAGCGACTTCTTGACTCCATCGCCTGGTGGAACGCCGCGGGGATCAAACAACCCAGCCGATGCCAAGCCGCCTTCAAGGCTGGATACTCCTCCTATTCATCCGGAACATTCCGAACCCTGCTGAGCTCGTGCCGACAAGCCGGACTCATCGAGTACGTCGCGGACGAGCAGCTCGAGCTGACCGACGCCGGCAAGGCGGCCGCGGAGAAGCACAACAGATTTACTCCCAGCCGCAAAGCACTCCTCGAGCAAGTCGTTCTCCCGATCCTCAACGGGCCGCAACGCGAGATGCTCAAAGTTCTCTGCGAGCACGGGCCGACGTCGCGCAAGAGCCTCGCAGACCGCATGGGCAGAGAATCCCACACCTCCGGAACCTTCCGAACACTGATGAGCTCGCTAGTCTCTCTCGGGCTTGCCGGCTACCCCGACAAAGAAAGCATGGAACCGGCGAAGTGGCTACGGCCATAGGACACCGCGGACGGCCACGCCGCCCGCCACACCAGAAAGGAACGTCGATGATTCACCACGAAACGTCAAGAGACTTCAACGATCCCAGGAACCCGACGGACAGCGAAAGCAGATACGAGCCCACGCCCCCGATGGAAGGACGGAAGCTCAAAGAAACGCCAACGAGCGCGCCGCTCCCGGCGTCCTGGTCCGCGTACTACGTCGTCCTTGTGATTGCGACGCTCCTGCTCATCATCACACTTTTCTCCACCCGCCGCGCTAGGGGAGACATCACACCAACGCCGCCGGCGCCGCGAGATCTTGACTCCAACGGAGACGGAAAGATCGACGAAGCCGACCTGGCACTCTTTACGTCATGGTTCGAAGCCGGCGACGCCCGCGCGGACTACGACGGAGACGGCTTTGTGACCGGAGAAGATCATGACCAGTACACCAAAGAATTCTCGATGACCGACGGCTGGAGCACCTACCAGCTCGCACCCGGCGCCGTCGAATTCCTCTGCAACTCAGACGCGGAATGGAAAGCGGCATGGTCCAAAGCCGACCCGGAGCGGGGCGATCACATTCTGCTTCACGCCGGCGGGACGTTCGGGAGCCTCGGGAAGATCCCGTTCGGCGGGACGATCAGCCGGCCGATGCTCATCGGGAGATACGGGGACGGGCCCAACCCGATCGTGCTGTGCCACGGCACTGAACCGGGGATCGAGTGTACCGGCGGAGGAGGAGCGCCGCCCGCGTACTACCTGGCGATCGTCGGAATCCATTTCACAACGGACCGGGCCGGCGATCAGCCCGCCGGCGGAGTGGTGTTCATTCGGGCGGGACGACTCGACGTCGAGGACTGCCAGATCGAAGGTTTTTCCGACAACCTCAACGTCCGCGGGCCGGTCTCATCGCCGGCCAAGCTCCGACTCCACCGATCGTTCATCGCCGGCGCCTACAGCCGGAACGGATCGCACTCGCAAGGGATCTACGTGCAGGACCTCGAGTCGGCCGAGATCACCGAGAACACGCTGTATCACAACGGATGGAAAGACCCCGCGGACCGGACGATCTACAACCATAACCTCTACGCCGGCACGGGCACGCGACGCGTCGTGCTCAGATCCAACCTATCGATCGCAGCCTCAGCTACCGGGCTTGCCGCGCCGTACGAATGCGTCATCGAGGGGAACCTCGTCGCCGACTGCCCGGTCGGGATGTTCTTCCGGCCAGGCTGCTCGGTCATCAACAACGTCGTGGTCGGCTCGGGAGACATCGACGCCGCGCACCCGCGCGGGATGGGCATGCAACTCCTGAGCATTCACCAGGCCGAGGACGGAACCTATGACGGGCCCGTCGGTCCGGCACGCATCGAGGGGAACATCGTCGCCAACAAGCGTCCAGGAACAGCCGGAAAGGGATCCGCGTTCATCGTGAACAGCAACGCCGACGGAATCCGCTGCCCGGTCTACCTCACCAACAACATCGGAGCCGCCTGGCCCAACGAACCCGACGTGCTGGGCGGGATCGACGTGGACCCCAAGTCGCCGCCCAAGGGGGACGCCGACCCGATCTCGGTCGACGGTCACCAATACGCCGGCACGGCCGCCCCGATCTCTTCCTGGCCGGACCCGAGCAGGAACCTCGACGCCTACGCCAGATCGATCGGGCTTCGAGACACGCAGGAGCTGGTCGACAAATCCCGGGAGAACCGCCGCGGATTCTGGAACCGAGCACTCACGGCCGACGCCGCCCGGGAGTGGATTGCGCAAGGATTCTCGCGATGAAAACCCTCGAAGAGATGTGCGAGGTACTGAATCGTTTGTTGGACTTGGACAACGACGCAGCTCAAAAGCTGTTTAGTACCATGGTGCCATGCACGCCAGACTCACGGCCGATGCTGGTCGCCGATCCGGAGATATGGGGCCATCTAGAACCGGGAAATGTTGTGCTCTCGCCACTCCTAATCATCAACAGCCTGGTCTCAGAGAAGCGCGAAGACGGAGAGTATTCGATATTTATATACATCGATCCGCACGGACAAACAGCCTGCTTCTTCGTTGCCAAGGTCCAACGGACAGACCGAGTCACAAGCGCTACCTAGCCAGGCGGTGACATTGGCACCTTGAGCCAGCGACTCAGCCCGGGTTCGGAGAGATCCGGACCCGGGAATTGGAACGGAGACAGCCGATGATCCCAGCGAACCGATACCGGACGCCTGTTCAGAAGTTCACGACCCGCAACGGGGAATGCTCGTCCTTCGACGCGGAATCCGAAAAGAACATCAACAGATCAGCCCAAGAGAGAGCGGACAGCTTCGCCCGGTTTGAGATCGGCGAGCACGTCCTCGTCACCCTCGGCCTCACGCACGCGGCCAAGCTGAGAGCCCCGGACAAGATCATCTCGAACGCGATCGTTCTGGCGGTCACGGAAACGAAGTACTGCCTGGTCTATCGCGTGATGGACACCGGCGGCCTTGGGGAAATGCGAGTGGACGCCTCGAGGCTCCGTCGGGTCAAGCCCGCCGGCACCGAGACGCCGGCGATCAGCATCAACCCACCCGACTAGATACCATCTCCCCCGAGGGGGACGCATGGACGCATGGACGCTGTTTCTTGCCGTTGAGAACCCAGAGGCCGGACTGCTCTCGCGAGCGAGCGAGCTCAGCTCATTCGGCCTCGTATCGTTTTTGGTGGTCTGGTTCGTGGTGAAGATTCACCCCGCCCACATCGCCGCGATCCAGAAGATGACCGAGCAATTCAACGCCGGCATTGCCGCGGAGCGGGCAGCGCACGACGCCGCCCGCATCGAAGATCGAAAGATGTTCATTGAGGAGCGACAGAAGGACCGAGAGCAGATCGCCGGCACGATTGAACGCAATACCCTCGCCACCAGAGAGCTCACCGCGGCCTTTCGAGGCGCGTGCGGCTCGTACACCAAAGTCGGTCACCACGAGCACGCGAACGAGAAGGACCACTAGCCATGGCGACAACGTACACCGAGCACGGACCCATCACGGCCGCCAACTTCTCGCAGGACGCCTCGGGCATTTCATGGCTCATCTTCGACTCCGTCGGTGGGGTTCCGCCCAGCCCGCTGGCCTCCGTTCGCATCCAAGACGGCCAGGGCAGCTCGCTGCTCTCATCAGACGCGGCCGGCCTTGGGTTCTCGGTGCCAGCCGGCAAGCGGCTTACGGGCATCCGCGTTAAGGTCAAAGCCCGCATTCGAAGCGCAGACATCGCGGACCTCTCGAGCTGGATCCTGCTGGTGACGCTCACCAAAGGCGGGAGCACGATCGGATCCGGATCCGCGTCGTTTGTACAGACCATTCCCCCAGCCGGATCCGGCGCGTACGACCTCTACGTGTTCGGGAGCAACGTCCAGGACATGGGACTCTCGGCCGCCCAGGCCGCGGACCCCACGACCGTCTCTGGGAACTTCCGCGTCAACGTCGTCGCCGACGCAACGTTCGGCGCCACCGGAACGGGCACGATCGAAGTGGACTCCATCGAGGTTTCGGTGTTCTCGGTTCCGATCACGATGCCGTACTACGCCTGCTCGGACCCGGCGATCGGATCGGACGGCTACTCGCGCGGGCAAGCTCTGGACCCGGCCACGCCATGGAAAACAATCGGCAAGTTCACCACAAACCGAGTGAACGGGGACAAGCTCGAAATCTGGTCGGGCTCCGACGTCACGACCACGCTCTTTAGAGAGAACGTGAACGTCACCGGCGACACGGCCGCCGGCTACATCAAGCAGCGGGCAGGATTCACCAAGGCAAGGATCTGCGGAGACACACCGATCACGGGCTCCTGGTCCGGATCGGGCGGGGTCTACACGATCAACATCGGAACCGGGAAGACCCTTTACTCCGTCACCTTCGACTGGTACACCAGCATCGACGCCAAGGGACGCCACTTCGGGCACCTGAAAGCCGGCGCCGCAACGGCCAACTCAAACACATACTCGTACAACAGCGGAACCGGAGTCCTCACGATCGGGATCGGAGCGGCCGAGAGCCCGACCGGGCACATCATCACATACTGCGCCAACACGCAGAACGGGGTGACGCTCACCAACTGCGTCGGGTACACGCTCGCCGGCTTCGAAGTCGATCTCTTCTGCGCAAGCGGAGCTGGCAACGGCTATGGCGTTGCCGGCCAAGGGAGCACGGGCTCGGACGTTTCGGTCGACGTTCATGACTGCGGATATCACCCCATCGGGTTCGTCGGAATCGACCAGAACAACTATGTGCATGACTGCGTCTGCTCAGGCGGCACCAACGGAGGGACGTGCATCGTCTTCTATTCTGACCCCAGCGCCGTCTCCGGATGCACCGGAGCCCGCCTCACGCTCCTGCGCCAGACAAAGCTCGGCCGCGACGGAGATCTGCTCAATCCATCGGAAACCTTCGGCGGGGCCTTTAGCCACTCTGCCACCAAGGCCAATGTCACCGGAGTGACATGGATCGACGTGATCGAGATCGGCATGGGCAAAGCGTCGGACGGATCGGGCAACCTCGGTGCTGGCTTCGCAACCAACGACACCGGGCAACCGAGCGACCCCACCGACCCAAACACCTACGCCGTTAGGTGCATCCGTTGCACGTCGACGGGCGACGCCAACATGCAGGGCTTTTCCTCGATCGCGTTCGTTAACTGCTACTTCGACTTCACCCGCGCGGCCAAGGTGGGAGCCCAGCAGATCTTCGGCGCTAACGGAACGTCGACAGCCGCGAACACGCCCGTGTACTACGGGTGCTTCGGATGCGTCATCAAGGCGGACATGAGCTCGGCGTCCGGAGCGGACACGGTTTCTCTGCTCCTGGTCGAGGACTCCTCAAGCACGTCAAAGTTCATCCTGCACAACTGCTCGGTCTACGACTACTCCTCGGCATCCGGCGGGAACAATCAGATTCTCTTGTTCTGGCAGGGATCCCACGGCGGATCGAACGTCGACGCCAAGGGGACCATCTTCGGATTCAGGAACGGATCGGGCTTCAACTGGCTGAATATCAATGACGGATCAATCGCCGCGGCCAACCACGTCTTCAGAGACAACGTCTACTGGCAGGTGAACGGCAACCGCTACTCGCAAAACCCATCGTTCGACGCGCCCGCGGAGTGGACGCCGGTCATCGACCCCAACGGCATCATCCGCGGAACTAACCCGTTCGCCGCGGCCGACGGTAGCGATATGCAACCGGCCGCGGACCTCAAGGCCATCAAGAAGCAGCTGAACCTCAAGGTTCCCGTTGGCATCAACGGGCTTCCGAACGACGGCACCTATGGCGCCTACCAGTACGGTGTCGCCGGCGGAGGGGGAGGAGCCCGCGGGTTCGGATCCCAGATCGGGATCGGGATCTGAGACGATCACCGAGAGACGCGACGCCGGACCTTGAACCGAGTCCAGCCAGGCGGACGGAAGCCCGCCGGCCAGACGGTGCGCCACGGCTTGCGAGCGCCGGTGAAGATCGCCATGCCGACAGCGGCCGCGGCGAGCAGACGGGCCGATAGACCTCGCAGACTTGGCATAGATCACCACTCGATGAAGATCGCGCCGTCCTTGCCGCCAAACC
>CAZEMX010000033.1:0-17368 GCA_964513415.1 uncultured Nitrososphaerota archaeon | reverse complement strand
CGTCCCGGCGGCAAACGCTAAGGCATACACCAAACGACCGGACATCGTGCTTTATGTGAACGGCATTGCCCTTGCAGTTCTGGAGTTGAAGCGTTCTACTGTATCGGTTTCCGAAGGCATCCGCCAGAACCTGGACAACCAAAAACCGGAATTTATCGAGCCGTTCTTCACCACCATTCAATTGATAATGGCAGGCAATAGCACGCAGGGAGTACGATATGGCACTATCGAGACACCGGAGAAGTACTACCTTACCTGGAAAGAGAGCAGCACAATTGAAGACCTGCTGGACCGACATCTGATCCAGCTCTGCTCCAAACCTCGCCTCCTGGAACTGATCCATGACTTCGTCATCTTCGATGCAGGGAATAAAAAACTCTGCCGTCACAATCAGTACTTCGGAGTGAAGGCGGCACAGGACTTCATCCGCCGTCGTGAGGGCGGAATCATCTGGCATACACAGGGCAGCGGTAAGACCCTGACAATGGTATGGCTCGCCAAATGGATACGGGAGAACTATAGCGATGCCCGCGTGTTGATCATCACCGACCGCACCGAGTTGGATAAGCAGATCGAAACGGTCTTCCACGGCGTGGACGAAGACATCTACCGCACCAAAAGCGGTGCTGACCTCATCTCCTGCTTGAATAACGCTCTTCCCATTCTGATGTGCTCTCTCATCCACAAGTTCGGTGGAAAAGCGGGAGAAAGCGAAGAGGCAGATGTGGATGGATTTGCTGACGAGATGAAGAGAGCATTGCCACCCGGTTTCCGGGCTAAGGGAAATATCTTCGTGTTCGTGGACGAATGCCACCGCACCCAGTCGGCAAAACTGCATGATGCAATGAAACGCCACCTCCCAGATGCGCTCTTCATTGGGTTCACCGGCACGCCACTGCTCAAGAAAGACAAAGAAACAAGTCTGGAGGTCTTTGGTCGTTATATTCATACCTACAAATTCGATGAGGCAGTGGCGGACGGCGTGGTAGTGGATTTGCGATACGAAGCGCGGGATATCGATCAGCGCATAACTTCCCAGCCCAAGATCGACCAGTGGTTCGAAGCAAAGACCAGGGGACTCACCGATCTCGCCAAGGCGCAGTTGAAAGAGCGTTGGGGCACTATGCAGAAGGTGCTCTCCAGCCAGTCACGCCTGGAAAAGATTGTCGCTGATATACTGCTCGATATGGAAACCCGCCCCAGACTGATGGATGGGCATGGTAACGCCATGCTGGTGACCAATAGCATTTACGAGGCCTGCAAATGCTATGAATTGTTCAGCAAGACAGATTTGAAGGGCAAGTGCGCCATTGTGACCTCTTACAAACCATCTCCTGCAGATATCAAAGGTGAAGAAAGCGGCGAGGGCATGACTGAGAAACTCCGCCAGTACGAGATCTACCGCCAGATGCTGGCAGACTGGTTTAAGGAACCGCCAGACAAAGCAATGCACCGGGTGGAGGACTTCGAAGAGCAGGTCAAAGAAAAGTTCATCAAAGAACCCGGTCAAATGAAACTGCTGATTGTGGTTGATAAACTTCTCACCGGTTTTGATGCCCCATCAGCTACATACCTATACATCGACAAGCAGATGCGCGACCACGGTCTGTTCCAGGCAATCTGCCGGGTAAACCGCCTGGATGGCGAAGACAAGCAGTACGGATATATCATAGACTACAAGGATCTATTCAGGAGCTTGGAAAAGGCGGTGAAGGATTACACATCAGGGGCATTTGATGGCTATGACAGCAAGGATGTTAAGGGATTGCTGACAAACCGCTTGGACAAGGCAAAGGAGGACCTGGAAGAGGCACTTGAAAAAGTCCGGGCACTTTGCGAACCAGTCGAACCGCCAAAGGGCACCCTTGAGTACCAGCATTACTTCTGTGCCAGGGAATCAGGAAATGTCGAGCAACTGAAATCCAATGAACCAAAACGCCTGGCACTTTACAAGTCAGTGGCTTCATTGATCCGTGCCTATGCCGCCATCGCCAACGAGATGAACGAGGCGGGATATACAAAAGCAGAGGCAGAGGCAATAAAGAAGGAGGTCCAACACTTTGAAAACGTCCGCAACGAGATCAAGGCGGGAAGCGGCGACTATATCGACCTGAAATCCTATGAACCTGCCATGCGCCATCTCATTGATGCTTATATCCAAGCAGAGGATAGCAAGCAGGTTTCGACGCTCGATGATATGACGCTGGTCCAACTGATAGTCGAGCGTGGCGAAAAGGCATTTGACTCACTGCCTAAGGGGATAGGCAAGAACCAGGAAGCAGTGGCGGAAGTTGTCGAGAACAATGTCCGCAGACTCATTATCAACGAAAGACCTGTCAACCCCAAGTACTATGATATGATGTCGGCACTATTGGACGCATTGATAAAAAAACGGCGGATTGAAGCGATTGAATATGCCGAGTACTTGAAAGAGATCGTCGAGTTGACTAAGAAAATCAAGACGCCAAGTATCTATTCAGGATATCCTGATTCCATAAGCACGATGGGAAAGCGTGCTCTCTATGACAACCTCGACAAGAATGAAGATCTGGCGTTGCAGGTAGATAGAGAGGTTCTGCTCAACAAGGAACACGGATGGATAGGCCATCTTATCAAAGAGAAGAAAGTTCGAAATGCTATACGCAAAGTTCTTGATGATGAACCATTAACAAATGAGATTTTCGAGGTCGTGAAACTGCAGAAAGAATACCAATGAAACATAGCATCAGCGTCAGCGGAATTGATATCGAATTAGTCCGCAAAGATATAAAGAACCTTCATATTGGGGTCTATCCACCGGAGGGTAGAGTACGTGTTGCCGCTCCTCTACTATTGGATGACGATGCTGTGCGCCTGGCGGTCATCTCGAAATTGAGTTGGATCAAGAAGCAGAAAAGGAATTTCAAGGAGCAACCTCGCCAATCCAAAAGAGAATTCGTCCAGCGGGAGAGTCATTATTTTCTTGGACGCCGCTATCTCCTCAACGTAATAGAACATGATGGCCCTGCAAAAGTAGAGATTCGCAGCGCAAGGAAGATGGATCTATTCGTGCGGCAAGGAATGGATACCGAACAGCGCGAGAAAGTGCTCAACGAATGGTATCGCAGGGAACTTAAGGCAAGAATTCCCCCACTTATAGAGAAATGGGAGGAGATAATTGGCGTCCAGATTGCGGAGTGGGGCGTCAAGCGCATGAAGACCAAGTGGGGTTCATGCAATATTGAGGCGAGGCGCATCTGGTTCAATTTAGAATTGGCGAAGAAACCACTTCCGTGCCTGGAATATATTGTTGTTCATGAGATGGTCCATATACTGGAGCGGCATCATAACGAGCGATTCACGTCACTAATGGATGCTTTTTTGCCGTCCTGGCGAATCAGTCGAGACGAGTTGAATCGTTTCCCCCTCAAGCATGAGAAATGGGTTTATTGACTCCCTCCAGATCAGTCTCCGGGATCTGCCCGCCCTTCTTCTCGGCCCCGCTCCCGGAGTGCTTCAAGCCTCTTTTTGAGGCCCGCGGGCATCTTGAATTCCCGGTCGTAGCGACATCACGTCTTCCTCAGGCATTTCCCTCCATGAGTCTCCGTTGCTTAACTCATTGTCCACGCGGGGAGGGGCACTCCAACTCATGCCTATCCCGCTAAGCATATACGTGCAACCAAATGGTGTCATGGGCTTTTCGCAGCTAATGGATTTGTGGACCCACTTACCGGAACTTCTTGTGCTCTGGTGAGTCTATCGTTGTAATGCCCGTTATATCCAATGAGGAATAAAAGGGACATCTCAACACACCAAAGTCCGAAGTTCTGCGCGTCTCTCATGAGATTGAATGGTACGATTGGATTGCTCGAATCAGGGTCTTCGTCCAAGTTTGGCCGGTTCCGTTTATCACCTGCGACAATAGGTCGATTGCCATGCACCACGCCATGACGAAAATCAGTAAGTATATTAGGTCCATCTGCTATTTTTCCGGGGCAATTAATCCTATAGAAATCCCCATAAAATCTGCATAGATCGCTACTTGGAAGTCGTGTCGCTAGTCTAGCTTTACCTAAAGCTTGGCGTATTCTTTCGGATGCAGGATTCACATTTTCCAAGCAATATCCTGATGCGAGGCGATCCAATGCCATAAATGAGTCAAGCACTGATAAGTTTACCACATGATATATATTGGCTCTGACATAGAATTCTATGATAAGTGCAATCGTTTCTCTCCATTTTGGGTCGTTCCATTTAGGCACGAAGCCTTTGTAGGCTAAATCAAGATCGTAAGCTTCTGAGGGACTCCATCTCCAAATTTCATCCCATTGGCTAATTCTGCCAGTTGCGCAAAGATCTCTGAAGACAATTTTTCCATTCAGCAAGCCGATCATAAATCGCGGGAAACACCATCTTCCTTCTACAAACGATAGGAAGAATCCGAGCAACTTCAGCTGTTCTAATGCCTCCTTGACTTTAAAGGTGCTATTATCCCTCTTCCTCAGCAGACCTACATGAGTAATCGCAAATCCGCCATCTTGTTCTAATTCATCTAGCAACTCCTTTAGATTTTCAACCGCGTCAATGGTAATCTCCCACTTATCGTTGCTCAAGACAATTCGCCTGTTTGATGATCGGCCAGAAGGATACTTGATCCTGGCTCCATAGTAGTCATGCAGATTTACGAGATGAAACTTTAATTCATCACAAAGAAGCTCTTCATCTAACCGTGTTCTAAATGCCAAACCTCCTATATTAACCGTAGGCATCTCTCCACTATGCATACTAAAATGATGCTTCTTTACCCGTACTTCCAAATTAATAGGCGGATTCAGAGGGACATTAAGTATAGCAGATTGGCCGAGTATAGCAGATTGGTCGAAGAAAGCTGCAAGCTGGGACGGAGGTGTTCCTGCAATATGGCTTAGATCAAACCGAATAGACTCGATTGGCGCCCATCGATATACGATGTTGCCCTTTCCAAAAATAAGCCCCACTGACGAAGTTCTCAGTTCCACATCACATTCATCAACCAATGGAACCGGATCATTAGGGTGCTCAGTAAAATATAGCGGTTTAATTGCACTTTCTACCATATAATCATGCTATAGGTGCTAACTACTATATATTAAAGGATTTCGAAAGAAGTGCTATGTTGACCAATGCTTAAATATATGACCACTGAATTAATATATTAAATACAAGATGGTCGATGACTAGAAGCGAATATGAAGATAAGCGAGATTGGTCCGAATACAATGAAAAGCTCGTGCACCATAACACAAGTTTCGAATATCACGGTTGGACAAGCGATGCAGTTCTTCTAAGACATCTCTCTTGAAAGTGAGGGGGTCTTTTGCCTGCTTTCCTATAAGGACATTTAAGTCTCCTTCAGAGGTAAGAGCAAACTGCCTTTATTATCGTCGGAGCGGATTCACCGTTTACATAAAGGTGGGTCGCCCCTGCCGCCGCCCAATACATTAAATTAAGATAATAAACCGTTTTTGCGGCAAGATTTAGAACCTTTTCTTTAGTATGCGGTGCTACGTAGGCTTCCATCGAAGTCATATATGACATAATCTTAAAATCGATATCAGAGCACCCGTTGTTAGTCGTTGATAACGTAGTTGAAAGTGTAAACTCCTGTGCGCTACTAAACGATAACTGAGTATCAGAGAAGAAGTAAACCCTCCATATCCCTATCGGTATTGTCAAGGATAAGCTGCCCACGTTATACCATGCCTGAACAGTCGGATTCTGTTGATCTTTCAAAGTTGCATCTACCAGTTGCACCGTCCACTTATTGGGGTCTAGCGGGAAGCCGGCCGGGGCCTTCATCATGCTGTAATAGGGGTTAGATATGGTGCCGCTAGATAGCGTATAATCCGTCCCGCCGTAA
Source organism: uncultured Nitrososphaerota archaeon (assembly GCA_964513415.1). Lineage (GTDB taxonomy): Archaea > Thermoproteota > Methanomethylicia > Methanomethylicales > Methanomethylicaceae > Methanomethylicus. Next base: position 11,490 of record CAZEMX010000033.1, on the reverse strand, counting down.
ACAGTTATGGTGGTATTTGGATTGAAATATGAAACGGCAGTAATGATAAAATACTTTGTGGTCGATGAATGCGTTAGCTTTAAGCGCATGCCAGGGTAATATTTCGTTCTTTTGTCACCTGCAATGGTGAACGTGAATGTCGGAGCATCGGCCGAGAGATAAGTCCAAGTCTCCCCAGCCGGTATCCATCCGTCTGGCAAAGGATAACCCCATGATCCATCTCCGAGAAGAGCCTTAACGGCATCATTAGGGGCCTTCGGGCAGAGACCATGTGCCGACGTGTTCACATTGAGGTTAGTATTATCAGTCGGTGCAGCTAACTCGTCCAGTCTTGTATATACTCCACCGGACCACGCAAAACACGACCAATACTCATCATCGCTGCCATCTCTTGGTGGCGTATGACCTATGTTATCGTCCTGGAGTGAATAGTAACCATATCCTTCAGCAGACCGCACGCCATCGTTCAGGGCATATACTGTGGATTCACTATACAGCCCGCGCCAGTTCATCACCCCACCGGGGATACCCTGCGGACCTTGCTCCCCCTGGATACCCTGCGGGCCTGGGCTGCCTTGACAAAATAATGACCAATAAGATGCCCATAATCCACCAACCCCCGGTTCTGTATCACTACTCGATACATGCGGAGCGGTGCATATATAAGAAATGCCTCCCTGGTTGATGGTATCTCCAATAGCATAATCCACTCCAGTAGCCCAGTTCCCTCTCCAATTGATTATCGTGCCTTCATTTCGCAGAATATATTTACTCCTCATCGAAATCTACCTCACAGATATGCGCAAACTGCTCTGATTACTGTTGGAGTCCCTGGCGGCCCACTCTACCCTGTGGCAAAAGGAATGAATACGTCTCCCCAGTCTGCACCTACACCAGGTTCATAGTTGGCTGCCGCAGTATGCACCTTCCAGGAGTAGTACGCATCTCCACCATGTCGGATGATCTCTCCGATAGCAAAATCCCGTCCTAATGCCCAGTCAAACGGATCATGGAGCTGGATCAGTACGCCCTCAATCCGCCGATAGTATTTTTCAAGAATCTGCATGATTCATACCCAGAATAGATCGCGATATGAGGCGAGGATCGATCTCGCCGTTCCGGTGCCTTCCAGCCTGGCCACAAAGCTATCTCCTGGGTCTTCTTTCGGAACCTGTGACTCAGCCAGATACCGATATGCCTCAGCATATATCGATGATAGCGTGATGCTATCGGATGATCCGCAGACTATGCCAAAATAGATATCAGTCAGTCCCCGACAGTCGGGCAGATGGATGATGTTCCGGCCAACTTTCAGGCTGCTTGTAACTGTCGCTAGATCAGATAGATTCGATAGCTGCCCCCATTTTATGGCTGGCGATCCTGTTATGGCCGTCACATATGGCTCGATCACAGGATTCCCACGGAGCGGAAGAGGCCCCATCATCGGAAATATTAGCTTTCCTGAGTTGCCGATGGTGAGTAGATTGGAATTGATCGATCCCCCAGAGCAGTATGTGCTCCCCCAGACATCTCCCTGCAGTCTGGCATAGGTGCATCCAAACGTATTCCCATATATATGCCGGACGTTGCCCCAGCCGTCCACCTCTAGCAGATCATTTCTCATCATTTTGCTGCATATCGATATTTGCTTATCGGTCTCCACTGACGATCCTGGCGGCGTCAGCCTGAACTTGAGGTTCTGGATGTAATCAGAGTATCCTCCGCCCATGACTCCGAGGTAGTCCAGTCCTGATGCACGGTGGCCGTTATTGGTAAATGTCGTGGAGATTCGCGGAAGGCTCACGTTCTGCTGATATGGAAATAGCCATTGATCGGGGCCATATACCCATGCCTCGCGGGCCTTGATTGTGGCTCTGGCCTTGTAGAACGTCGTCCAGACTCCATTGATCCATGCCTCTTCCGGTTTTAGGACCTCGGCGTGTGCAAACTTTAGATAGACGCATCGATCTGCCCTCCGTGGGTAGAACTCGGCGTCTTCAGGAGCATTGTTCACCAGGTCCATGAAGGTATCCAGGTCTTCCTCGGAGAGAAACCTGAAATCCACGGTCCAAGTTCTCGGATTCCGGCCACCATGATAGACATCGCCGTAATCGTACATCGGCCTGGCTATCTCCTCTACCTTGAGGTCACCGCCTTTGGGTTCATTCATGCCCGATGCCTGGACTACATCAGTACAGATCAGGCCGAATATCTCCGTGTAGATCTCCGAGTTTGTCATCTCTTCAGCCGCTCCTCGACGTTTTCCACAATCTTCTGCATATCCGCAGCCAAAGCGGCAAGAGCTTCAGCTCTGGCCTTTTGGTTGGCCTCTTTCTCAGCCTCCCACATTTCCAGGTCGTCCGTCATATCGAATACCTGATCTATGCGGAGCATTTCCTGGCCGGAGGCGATCACCTGCATGATCTCATCCACAGATCTAAGCTTCGGGGCCGGAGATACAAGAATGATGTCAGCCAGGCTTTTTTCCGTAGGATAGGTGGCGAGTATCCTGGCGTGGGCCTTCAGGAGAGGCGCTGCAGGCTCATCTGGTAAGATCGGCAGGACTCCGTCGGGCATTTTCACTCGTAAACTCATGCAAACACCACCCTCCTCCATGCATGAAGCGTGACTGTGATATCCTGGGCACCTGGATTTGAACTCCAGTTTCTCCTTACTTTACAATAAATTTTTAAATTTGTTTGGGCATGCCCAAAATCAATATACGGAGTCATATCGATACCTGAAACAGTATCCCCTAGGACATAGTGGTTGAAGTACCCATTTTGGAGCGTACCACCCAGATCTACCAAGAGTACCGCCTCTTCCTGCCAGATGCCCGTCGCCAGGCGGATTGATATGTCCATTGTCACTCGGCAATTGTTGTCTGGATTATTCACCTTTGATGGAATCGTGAAGCTTCCCGCAGAGAACGGAGTACCCCACCCGGACGTAGGATCACCTATGGTGATCTTACCGCTGCTTGAAATCGAATTGCCGCATTCAGTAAAATACTGATCAAGCAGTACGTTCTCAAGATCCTTTTTGGCGTTGAAAGCATCGATCTCGTCCTGCACTCTCCGGCCCAGCTCCAGTCCGACCTTCCCGGATGGATAGAGCTGGACACTCTGGACCTGCAGGACCCTGGCAACGCTCTCATCTGCCAGCCAGAGACGGGCATAGTCGCCGGGCCGCGGCCTGGGCCAGATTCTTCCCACAACCTGATATCTGGTATCTGCCTGCCTGTCAGCATATTGAGAGGCTACCATCTTCTTTAGAATACCGCCATTATCCATGAATCCATTCTCTACGTTCAGGGTTTCCTCGAACCAGGGGCCTTTCCAGCTCAGATCCATGACGGAATACTTCTGCTGGCAGTCCCTCGATCCGTATCCCTGGCCGATGATGCAATGCGGGTGTGGGACACCTGCAGTCTCTATGATCAGGCTATTCAGATCTGGCTCGTACAGATCAACAATAGGATTGGGCTGTGTCATGGTGCCTCATTGATTGCATCGAAATAGGTATGGTCAGCCTCATACCGCCAGTGTGGGGTCAAGCCCAGCGTCTCTGCTAAATTCACGAGAAAATCTCCCCAGCAGTTCACGTTCATCTGAATATTCCCGTCTATTGGTATGCTGGCCGCATCATGATCTATGTTTCCTCTTCGGATGCCTGTATCAAAGGCATTCAGGGCCGAGATATGCAGAAAATATGATGCCATATAGGTAGTCCAATCAAACTGAATATACAGGTCCAAGGCATCCGCATAGGCTGAGTTTAGGTTGGCCAGACACTCAGAGATCGAGCCTTTACGTGGAAAATAGAGGCCTTCAACATAGATAGGTGCCGTCCCCAGGCGGCTATTCGTCCCGCCTCCTACCAGTTTAAAACACCAGTTTGGATATGTGACATTGTAAACAGGCCAGATGGTCTGCGGTATGGCGGAATTCATCAGAAATATAGCTCCAGAGTTGTGGACTACGCTCCAATAATCCGGTGTCTGCGACGGAGCTCCATCCTCGAAGATATGTGTTATCCGAATTTCAGAGGCCCCCAGCGTTTGGCTTCCCGATCCAGTCCAGCCATGCCTGGGGCTGTACCTGTGCCAGGCCAGCTCCTCCTCGCCCCGGCACTGGATTGTGATCTTCTCGCCCTGGCGCTTCATGTAGTAGACATAGCCACGGAAGTAATACTGGCCATCCTCCGAGAGGAATATGCGGGCGTACGGCCGGACGGGAACCTCTATGCGGCCTGTGAAGTTGAACGTAGAATAGCGATGGGCGTCCACGGGTCGATTGGGAGCCTCGGCGTTTACATCAACGATCACCGGAGCGCTCTGCCCTGGATTGAGGACTTCCATCTGCATCATAGCTCATAGCCCCTGTACGGCATTGTAGATCGCCCTCATTATGCCCTCTTTGTGCGCCTCAAGCACTGCTTCCAGATCATCCACACCGTAGACCGGGGCATTGATATTCAGAGGTGCATCAATCTTGATCTGCGGCTGAGATGTAGTAATGCTCCCAAACCTGGCTATGGCCTGATCAATGCCACCTATCCACTCCCCACCAGGCCGATCTCCCACAACCGCCAACGTGGGCCTCGGCACATACACGTCACCCGAGGCGAATGTTGGCAGCCAGTATATACCGCCCGACATGCCGCCGGTCTCCGGCGTGAAGCTGCCTGTATATCCAGAGTACGCCCCCGAGTACGGATTATAGCCGCCACCGTAACCGCCTCCGCCCCCTACTTCCTGGACATAGACCAGCTTCGTCACAGGCCGGCTGGCTGCGGCATCGATAGCGGCGATGGCCGACATGGCCGTGCTGTCATCTACCTGAATCGGTATCTTCTGCTCTTCTGTCGCCTTGTCCTTGAACTCGTCTAGCTGTGAATCGGCCTGAGAAGTATCCAGAACAGCAGGGAATGTAATTGTCTCCTCGGATTTCCCCAGGTACTCCTCCATCTCTGCCTTCCATTTCGACATCGAACCAAGCTCGACAGGCGCGGGATGATAGGCCCCCCGCTCGTATTCGGTTTCAAGGAAGGCCTTGTAATCCGCGGTGTTTCCTATGAAACTGGTGAGGCCCAGCCCCATCTCACCCCATCCCTTCTCTTGGGCGATCCCGAATTCACTCATGGCCTCGCACATGTCAGAGGTATTCTCGGCGGTCTTGCTGAGAAGGTTATTGCTTTGGTCTATGCTATTCTTAATCCCATCAGTATTACCTACCAGCTTGTTTATTTCACCGAAAGCATCTACCTGGCCAGTTAAAAATCGGCTGAGTTGCCATGTTAACTCTTTATTGTTGGCATCGAGAGTATCATACTGCCCCAATAAAAACGTGTACCAACTATATAATGTCTGATAATCTTCTGTGCCCCATGCCGGCGCCATACCCTTTTCTGCATAGCTTCCAATCCATGAAGCGAATTCGGATTGAGCATATTTGGTATATTTCTCTGGATCGTAGATACCCAGCTCACTAAGCTTAATTTTTAATTCCGTCCCGGATAAATCTCGCACAGCCGCCAGCACCTGCTGATAAAGGGGCTGAGTGTCGGCCTCGATCTTGACGGTTAGTGGATTCTCCGCCAGGTAGGTATCTAGTCTTGATACAGATCTTTCAAGCTCTGCCCTGGCATTCTCATCATCGGGATCAAGCAGCACTTTGGCCTTGGCAGCCTCAACGGACTCTATGGTGTCCTTCAGAGCCTCCAAGTAGGCTATAGCATTGTCTGCTCCTTGTTTCTTAGCTTCGGCAGGATCATAGAGTTTGAGCTGCCGGATGGCTGACAGCCTAGAATCTATTGTAGCGGTATCTGGGACAATCCCTTCGGCGAATGCAGTACCTACATCTTCGCCGGCGCCTTCCATCTCAGTCCTGAGGTTCTTCGCAAAATCGAGATACACATCAGTTGTTACTGTAGTTTCTTGACTGAGCCTCCACTGAGCCGCCTGAAGTGGCTTGTTAGCCAGATCCAGTGCAGTCCCCCTGTCGGCGCTTAGTCCGGCTTCATTGAGCATCGAGAGAACGATATCTGCTCGCGGGGTGGTGTCGAAGTTATCCACCGATCTCTTGATGCCGGTATCTTTGCCATTGACGCGTAGTGTATATGTGCTGCCCTGCGCGGCCACATCGTGGCGGATACCGACTTCTATACCCGCTATAGTAGCAGTTGTCGACCACCCGCCGCTCTTCCAAGACTCTCTACCCGTGCCAGTGATGAGCGGCGTGGTCCTTCCAGCCATTGCCTCGCCCAAGGCGGTTGCCGTCCCTGTCTGTATTCCCTGGCTCTGGAGCTGCTCTACCCAGGACCAATATGCAGTATCCAGGCCACTCTCTGCCCCAGCACTCACGGCGGATGCGGTGGCTTTCTCTAATCCATCCTTTGCCTTCTCAGCACCTTTCTCCATTCCTTTCTCGGTGCCGTCGGCGGTTGCTTCTTCGGTCTTCCAACCCAGCTCTTTGGCTGCCCGATCATAGACGTTGCTGAAGAATCCGGTGACACCCGACACAGCACCACCCACAGACTCGGCCGCCCCGCCCAGGCCCAGGGATTCGGTCACTCCTGAGAACATCGATCCTAGTTTCTCGGTGACGCCAGATATGGCCGACGGAATAGCACCAGAGAGCCACGAGGCGATGCCGCTGAGTGTATCGGATGCCTTGTCTTTTAGAGAGTCGAAAGCGTCTCCGACCTTCTCCACGTATCCAGACAGTGTCTGGATTGTGGACGAGCTGGTGGTTACATTGGTCAGCTCGTCCTTGAATGCGGTTACGAAGGCCTTTCCTGTCTGGAATGCGGTATTAACTGCGGAGGTGGAACTCACCAGGCCGGATAATGTCATGCCGCCCAGCGTACTGACGCCGGAGGCGAGCATGGAGACTGCTTCGGTAGCTGGGCTGATTGCTGTAGTGAACGGCTCCCATAAGTTCTCGCCTATGGCACGGATGCCATTGAACGTGCCCGTCAGAGACGTCAACACTGGTGTCAGCGTTGAATTGATCGGTCCACCTATGTCGCTCAGGATCGCAGAAATGGAGTTCTTCAGCACCTGGAATGAGGCCTGCGCTGTGTTTGCCCCGGCAGCGAACGACTGACCTATGGATGTGCCCTGCTCTCCAGCGGCCACGGTATCCTCGATGGCCTGCCGCCATTCCTCTGTGTGGCCGACCATCTTGACAAGGGTATCCATGCCATAGGACCCGCCAAGAGCCTTGGCCGTCTCCTGGACTTTATCCGCTGGCAAAGCTTCCATAGCAGATCCGATTCGGAGGAGTGTATCGGATGGATCGGTGCTCATCGCCCGCATAAACTCTTCTGTGGATATGCCGAGGAGCTCAGAGGCGGCAGCCTGGCTGTCGGTATTCGTGGTGAGCTGCGTTAACAGGCTATCAAAGCTACCTGCTGCCCTCTCGGCACTCGGAAACACCGACGAGAGCATCCCGCCCCAACCGGCAACTTCGTAGGCGCTGCCCCCTAACGTGGACATCGAGCCAGCCACGCGCGTCGAGAAGTCCAAGACGTCCTTCTCTGTGGCATTGAAGTTGTTGCCCACATAGTCAACTGCCGATCCCATCTTTCGGGCAAACTCGGCGGAATCGGTAGCACCTTCTGGGAGGCTCTTGAGCTGGCCTTTGATCTTGCCCATCGCCGTGGCAGCTTCTTCAGCAGGAATCTCAAAGGCGGACCCCATCTCGATGGCGACCTCTGTGAATCCTGCGATGCTGCTCCGTTCGATTCCCAGAGATCCTGCAGCCGCGGCAACAGACTGCAATGATTCGGCGGTTGTCGGCAGAGTCGTATAGAGATTCTTCAGTCCAGAATCCAGCTCGGCATATGCCACAGTGCCTTTCTCGATGCCGGTGGTCTTGCTAATCCGGCTCAGTCCAGCCTCCCACTCCATCGCAGATCGAGATGCAGCGGAGCCAATCATGGCCGCACCGGCGACCGCTGCCGTGGCCGCTATGCCAGTCGGACCGAGAGCAGTAGCTATAGTTGATGCAGCACCTCCCAGGCTGCCCAGTGGTGCGGTGATGCCGGAGACAAGATCAGATCCTACCGTTCGGCCTACGTCCTTCCAGTTGCCTGTTGTGGCTTTGGTCAGGCCGGACTTGAACTGCCCCTCGATGCCGGAGACCGCTGTGGTCGCCTGGCTCCGAGCCTGGTTCAGAGCAGATGTGAGGCCAGATATGTCGCCATCTATTACCGCTGTGACTCTGCCGACTTCAGTCATAGTTTCATGTCCAGGAATTGTATCTTTCTATGTATTCTTCCGATGTGGTCTCTTGCGACTGCTCTTCTGGCTTCCGATAGAACTCCTCCCACATTGGCAGTCCTTCAGTGTACCATGTTGCCACAGCCACCGCAGCCACATAGCCGGAATAGGCAGCCATCTCTCTGTCCCATGCCTGCTGCTTCAAGTGATGGGCATAGAGGGCGTTCAGCTCGTTGACTGTGAGCGAAAAAAAGACTTGAGGGAGCAGACCTAGCTCGACGTAGGCGATCTTGTAGGCTGACTGCCAGAAGGCGTCTTCAGGCTGGCTATCTTCTTCTGGTCCTCCGCCAGCTCGATCCTGGCTATCTCTACCTTCGCCTCCTGCTTCTCCCTGTTGATCCTCCTGATCTCCTCCTCCCTGGCTAGGTTCTCCTCCCAATCCGAGAGAGAAGAAGGGTCGCTTGCGACGAGATAGGCTCTGTATATCTGCCTCTGGAGCTCCTCCAGAGAGCCACCTCTCTCAAGGTAGGCATCTATGGCATGGGCAGCCTCAGATGGCGTATCCTTGCCATCCAGAGCAGATAATCCTGTGGACGCGCCGATGGCCGCCTCCATGATGTCTGAGATTCGAAGGAAGTTGGCAAGCACAAATCCGGCATGCATCGGGATGTTTGCCACGGCCCGGCCCTTCTCATCCCGCACATCCAGGCGCTTCAGGATCTCCCTGGCTCGCTTCTCAAAGGTCTTGATAGCTCCGAATGTCCATTTGAGTTCTCGTGTCTCATCCATGTCCAGTATTATTGCTTCTGTCATCGATTTTACACCTATTATGAAAAATATAATTTGGAGCAGGCTGGGCCTACTCCAGGTAGATCTCGCCCTGGCCCTTCACGGTCAGGTTCTGTTTCTGGGCATCGTTCACGGCTGCCAGGATATTCTCGATGCTCTGTAGAACTCCCTTCCCGATAGCGAATGGAGTGGTGCATCCTACAGCGTAGAACTTCCACAGAGAAGGCTGCTTGAACTCGGTGAGAGGCACGTCGCCATTGTAGTAGTAGTGCGAGGCAGTCAGCTCCCAGGATGCATTGCCTATAATGGAGCTTGCCCATCCTGCGTCGTCGCAGCTTGTGGTGTCGATCTCCTTGCCGTCGATCTTGATCTTGCCATCGAACAGGCCCATGACCTTCTGCAAGGCATACTCTGACCGCCTGGTTCCAGTAGCGGTGATCGTGTGTCCTGACATCGATGAGCTGAACGTCACCGAGCCATTCAAGTAGCTTACTGTGAAGCCGGAGGTCACTGGTGAGCCGTCACTGTAGATGGTAAGAGGTTTGGTTTCATCCCAGTAGCGGCTTCCTGCAGCTGCCTGATAGGTCAGATGATCGCCGGAGTCGACTAGCGTAATGCCTGTGAATGCCACACCATATGCTGCAGTGGTTTGCGTGAAGGCTCCAGGCACGCCAGACCCATCCGACCCGGGAGACAGCCTGCCGAGGAACAGCAGTTTTGCGGATGCATCTGCATTTACAGCATTTATGATTTGCAGGGTGGTGCTTGTGGCTATGCCACTCGCGTTTGTGGCGCTGTTGACCGTAACCACATTGCTCGCCACAGATACAGACAGTGGTGTGTTGTTCCCCGCGACCACTATCTTGATGGCTGGCATCGGGCTGGTCTGCAGGGCCACGAAACAGCAGCCTTTGTTTCCGGTCTGTTCGATCACGACATAGGGCCTAGATTCATCCCGAAAAAGAGCGGCTGAGAGGCCGCTCACTGAAGATGTCATGATCCGGCCTCAAGGCAGCTCAGAGAGAGCGCCGGAGCCCTTCAGGGTGAAGTCTACCTTCTGCTGGGTGTTTGTCCCCGCGAGCGTATAGCTGCCCGACATCACATAGCACGCACCAGAAAAGCCCTTTGGGCTGGAGAGTGGAGTGCCGCTCTGTAGGATCTTGACGTACATGACGCTTCTCCCCAGCAGTGCGGTCTTGATGATGCCATAGGCGGAGTCTGTCAGGATCAGGTTGTTTGTGACGGTAACCTCCCAACTGCCCGCTCCCATGATGGACGATCCCCAGCCGGAATCATCGACGTTGCTTGTGTCGATCTCCTTTCCATCGATCTTAATCTTTGCATCTGACACCTCTGCCAGCTTTACAAACGTGCCGTTGGACGTGGCACATACCCAGAGAGACCCGGACATTCCAGAATTTGCATTGGTCATTTCTTACTCATCTCCTGCATGGGGGTTGCCCCAAACTGTTTTATGATAAAAATGTAAAACCATTATTTGAAAATATAATCTGATAAAATTTTATTCTTCGGTGATTGTTAGAGAGGTTATTGGTATCATTATCCGAACACCTTGAACTCAACTACAAACTTGTGCCGGCCGTCATCCAATTGACCGAGGTAGATAGGCGTCGACCTGGCAGCCCGGATTACCTGCCGGATTGTGCTTTTCTTCAGACTGAAATAGTTCCGGATAGACTCTGCCTTCGTCTCGGCTGCAGCAAGATTCCTGTCCACCAGGTAGACCTGTATGCCGGGTCGGGGTGTGGAGCTGTCCACCGACTCCAGGGGCGGCTCCCCGCCGGTGAGCATCACCATGATCTGGGCCGGAGGAGAAGGCCTGATCTGCCATGCGAATATGTCCGTCCCCAACGATGTCGCATATCCAGCCGCGATGATCGCTGAGATCATATCGGCTACGAGGGATGTCATCTCAATGCTCCGGCCACCTTCCGCTGCACCTTATCCTGGAGGGCTCCCTGCGCATCGTTAAATGCGTCCTCCAGCCATTTCGCCTTTCCTGATGGGTGGTTTAGGGTGAGGTCCTCATGCTGTCTGAGGGTGTAGGGAGCTGCTGCACCACCGTATCCGATCTCGACCTGATCATCTGCCCGCAGGACAGCGTGAGTCCCCTTCATCGTTCCGGAGTCCGTGGGGCAGCTCTCATCTGCCGCCGGCAGCACGTCTACGCGCGCCCACTCCTCTGCGCCGTCCATGGCTGCTTTCTTGGCTGCGGCAATGATCTGATCCTGATTCCACTGTACTCTTGGCATTCTATTCATGCTCCGCGAATTGTTTTGTTTCCAAGATCGTAGTACGTGGTGTTATCACGCCACAATGTACCATTTTCGTCAGGCATCCATCCGGGCGGGGCTATGTAGACCGCACCGGGTTCTCCGGACAGATGGACATCTCGATCCATGCTAGCGCAGAAGTACAGCCAGTCCTCCGGCGTCTTGGGCGGTTCGGTGACG
>CAZEMX010000032.1:0-17617 GCA_964513415.1 uncultured Nitrososphaerota archaeon | reverse complement strand
GGGATCGCGGGGCCGGGCCTCAGGGGCATCTGCGGCGCCCTGAAGGTGCCCCCCGTCCTATCGTTCGGGACATGCACGGACACCGGGAGGCTCTCGGTGCTCGTCTCGGCAATCGCCAACGCCCTCGGGGTCGACGTGCCCGCGCTGCCTGTGGCCGTGACCGCCCCGCAGTATATGGAGCAGAAGGCCACCCTCGACGCCGTCTTCGCGCTCGCTTTCGGCGTCCTGACCCACGTCTCGCCGATCCCGCCGCTCGTGGGCGGGGCGAGGCTGATGAAGCTCCTCTCGCAGGACCTCGAAGGGCTCACCGGCGGCAGGCTCCTCCTCGAGGATGATATGGCAAAGGCCGCCGAGGCGATAGCCTCCCACATATCGAAGAAGCGGTCCGCCCTGGGCCTCCCGGCATAGCCCCGCCGCACGGGGCCGTCGGCAGGGGCGGATGGGCGACCATGTGCAGGCAGGCGGGCCGCCTCCAGCCCATACCCAACCCTTTTATCACATCCCGCCCAAATATCATCACTGAAAGGAGACTCTTCCCATGGACCCAAAGGAATCTGCGCAGAACGCGCTCCTGTACGTCTTGGACGCCGTTGCCGGCGAGAGGGCAGCCGTGATATGTGACGACGTCAGCATCGACGTCGGCAGGGCCTTCGCCGAGGGGGCCGTAGGCCTCGGGCTCTGGTCGCGCCTCTTCGTGCTCAAGACCGGGGGTGAGCCGAGGTCCTCGATCCCGCCCGAGGTGCGCGAGGCGGTCGCGTCCGGCTCGGCAGACATATACGTAACGATCTTCCGCGAGAGCGAGAGGGAGACGCCCTTCCGCGTCAGCATAATCGACCTCATAAGCAAGCACCGGAAGTACAGGCTCGGCCACTGCCCCGGCATAACGATGGACATGCTAACCGATGGCGCGCTGGCCCTCTCCGCCGAGGAGCACAGGGCGATCTACTCCGACGCGCAGAGGCTTATGTCGCGGCTTGCCGGCGCCGAAAGGGTCAGGGTCTCCAGCCCCAACGGGACCGACGCCTCGTTCCGGGCGCTCGGCAGGGACTTCTTCACCGACACAAGGTTCGACTGGAAGACCTACAAATGGGGTAACCTGCCGACGGGTGAGGTGATCTGCGCCCCAGTGGAGGACTCGCTCGAGGGCAGGATCGTCTGTGACCTGTCAATAGGCGGCATAGGTCGCATCTCCTCGCCCGTGACGATCACCGCCAGGGGCGGTCGCGCGGAGCGGTTCGAGTGCTCCGATGCCACCGTCCTGAGGCGCGTGGAGGACGCCCTCAGCGTGGACGATGCCGCCAGGTACGTTGGCGAGTTCGCATTCGGGCTGAACAGGAAGGCACGGCTCTCGGCGAGCTTCCTGGAGGCCGAGAAGGTCGGCAACACGATCCACTTCGCCTTCGGGCACAATACCGACTTCCCGGGCGGCATGAACGCCTCCGCCACGCACATGGACTTCCTCGTCTCGAAGCCCACGGTCACGGTCACTGCCTCCTCCGGCAGGGAGATCGTCGCCATGAGGGACGGAGTCCTGCAGTAGTGCTACTCTCCCGTGCCCGACTCCCCTCGCCCCGAGCCCCCCTCGAGCCTCCGCGCCATCTCGTCCCACCTGGCATCCAGCTCGTCCTGCTGCCTGGCTGCCTCCGCCTCCCCAAGCTGGCCGAACCTGCCCTGCATCCTTAGGTAGTCCGCCAGCGGCCTCCTCCTCGGCCTGTCCAGAAGACCCTTCGACGGCCCGGTGAGGCTATACCTGCCGCCCTGCCACTCGTAGAGGATCCACGACCCGGTCATGACTGCCATCCTCCCCACATCCACGCCCCTCTCCGTCGGGTACCTCCAGCCGGGGGGGCACGGCGTGAGTATTTGGATGTACTTCAGCCCCCTGATCGACATAGCCTTCTTGATCTTGTCCGCAAAATCCAGCGGGAATGCCGCGCACGCCGTCGCAACGTAAGGCACGCCGTGGGCCACCATTATCGCCGGGACGTCCTTCTTGGGCTCCGCCTTTCCCCTTATGGCAGTGGTCGTCGCCGCGCCTGTCGGGGTGGCGCTGCTGCTCTGCGTACCCGTGTTCATGTAAGCCTCATTATCATAGCATATGTAGATGAAGTTCTCGCCCCTCTCGGCCGCCCCGCTGAGCCCCTGTATTCCTATATCCGCGGTCCCGCCGTCGCCTGCCCACGCCACGACGCTGGTCTCCCCCCTCCCCGAGAGTTCGAGCGCCGCAGATATCCCGCTGGCGGTCGCCGCAGCCGCCGCGAAGGCTGTGTTCAGGGTCGGGATCATTGATGACGACCTCGGGTAGTAGCCCTGTATCACCGCGCTGCAGCAGGCGGGCACCGTCATGACCGTATTCGGCCCCAGCACCTTGAGTGCCATCCTGATGGCAAGCGAGAGCATGCACCCTGGACACGACGCATTGCCCGGCAGGAAGAGCTCCTCCGTGCGCAGCTCCTTCAGCGTTACCACTTCATGCTCCCCCCTGACCCCCGGGCGCGCCGCGCCTCAGGCCCCACCACACCTCGCGCCCCTGGGCGAGGTTCCCAGACTCCGCGGCGCTGAGCGCATCCGCCGCAATCCCCATGAAGTCCTCGGGTCTGATGTCCCTGCCGCCGAGCCCCGCGACATACCGCGCTGCCCTGCCCCCTGCCACCGATGCGACCTCAGTCGCCAGGATGCCCCCCATCCCGAATGAGTAGTCCCTGTCCACGACCGCGACCGCCTTTGCGCCGCCGACCGCCCTCATTATCGCCTCGGACGGGAAGGGGCGAACCGTCTTCATCCGCAGGACGCCTGCCCTCGTCCCCCCGTCCCTGAGCGCATCCGCCGCGTCCTTGGCGTCCCCACTCGACGCCCCTGCGACCACAATCACTACCTCCGCATCGCCGCACCTGTAATCCTCGACCAGCCCCGCCTGCCTCCTCCCGGAGGCCCTGCCGAACGCGCCCGCCGCCTCCTCTATGACGCGCTTGGAGCGCTCGAACGCGTCCCTTATCGCGCTCCTCACCTCCATCATCGCATCCGGGCCTGTAAGGTTGCCGTAGGTTGCCGGGCTCCGTGTGTCCATCAGAACGGGCAGCATCGACGGGTCCAGCCTCGGCAGGAACGCATCCGCATCCTCTTGCGGCATGATGTCCAGCCTCTCCGCCGTATGCGATAGCGAGAACGCATCGAGGCCGAACATTACCGGCTGCATCACCCCGGCGTCCTCCGCCACCCTGAATGCCATGATCGATGTGTCGTACGCCTCCTGCACGCTCTCACAAATCATCGAGATCCATCCGGCGTCGCGCTGCGCGAGCTGGTCGGTGTGCTCGTTCCAGATGCTCCATGGCGGCGCCAGCGTCCTGTTCACGACCGCCATCACCATGGGTATCCTGCCCAGGCCGGTCCAGAAGACCATCTCGTTCATGTAGAGGAGCCCCTGCGAGGAGGTCGCCGTGAATGCCCTCGCCCCGCACGCTGCCGCCCCGTAGCAGGCGCTGAGCGCGCTGTGCTCTGACTCGACCCTTATGTACCTCCCCCTCATCTCGCCGTTCGCCATGAACTCCGAGAGCTTCTCCACGATCTGCGTCTGCGGGGTTATCGGGTATGCCGCGACCACCTCTGCCCTCGCAGACCTCACCCCGTACGCCACCGCATGGTTTCCGGTCGCTATCAATCTGGCGCCTCCTCCACCATCCTTATCGCCTTGACCGGGCAGACCGCCCCGCAGATCCCGCACCCCTTGCAGTAGTCGTAGTCTATCCGTAAGCTGCCCCCCTCGCCCCTCGCGACCGAGGCATCAGGGCAGTAAAGCCAGCAGATGAGGCACTTTGTGCACCTTCCCTGGTCTATCTCAGGCCTCCTGAGCCTCCACTGCCCTGTCCTGCCGCTGGCCCCCCTAGTGGGGGCAGACGATGCCGCCCCGCCACCCCTCACTGCACGGTCACCTCGTATGCGGCGAGCGCAGCCCTGACGTTCCTCTCGCCCAGCTCCCCCCGCCACCTCTTCCTCACGACCTTCTCGAGCGTCGCCCTGCCTACCATGCCCGAAGCCTTGGAGATCGCCCCGAGCATGGCCGTGTTCACGACCGCCCACCCTGCGACGACGAGCCCGTTCTCGACCGCTATCGCGGTCGCATCGACCGCCGCGCACCGGACCCCCGGAACATCGGGCGCTGACCTACCGTTGACCAGCAGGATGCCCCCGCCCTTAATCCCAACGAGCGTCTCGGGATCGCCTGCCAGCTGCCGCTCGAAGACCCCCACGATGTCCGGCGAGTATACCCGCGAGTGCCTCCTGATCGGCGAGTCTGACACCCTCGCTGAGGCGGTGACCGGCGCGCCCCTCCTCTCTGCGCCGAAGGCCGGGATCGCCTGCCCGTAGTGCCCCTCCTCAACCGCCGCATCGACGAGCATCTCCGACGCCGTCACTATCCCCTGCCCTCCCCTGCCGCGGAGCCTGACCTCCAACAGCATGAAATAAAAAACCCCCCTGTCTTAACCTATGCCGGCACTGTTTTAAAAGGATGCAACATACGCCCACGGGAATGCCCCCTCCAAGCGCCTCCGGAGGGGGAAAAGCTTATAAGCAATGCCATGACCCTTCAAAACGGTTTAAAGTACGAAGGCCTCGACAAATAGCGTTAGCCTGCCATGCTTGCTAATTCTATTGCTTTTGTAGCTTTACTAAAAACAGGCAAAATGAGTTGATGGTTTACGAGATTCGAGGATTTGGATATTGATAAGGATATACTAGATTCCATTAAGGAGATCGGCTACGAGGAGCCGACCAAGATACAGAGTGAGGCGATCCCCCTCATAAAGGAGGGCTACGACGTTGTCGGTCAGTCTGAGACCGGATCGGGGAAGACCGCAGCGTTCGGGATCCCCCTCGTCGAGAAGGTCACCAAGGGCGGCGGCCTTCAGGCGCTCATACTGGCGCCGACCAGGGAGCTCGCGCAGCAGATTGCAGCGGAGATCGAGAAATTCTCCCGCGCCAAGCGCCTCCGGATACAGTGCGTCTATGGCGGCGCGTCCATAGCGCCGCAGATCGACGGGCTCAGGAGCGCCGAGATAGTCGTCGGCACGCCCGGCAGGGTCATGGACCACCTAGAGCGCCGGACGATGCGCACTGGCAAGATACAGACTTTCATACTCGACGAGGCGGACAAGATGATCGACATGGGGTTCATCGACGACATAAGGCGCATAGAGAGCGAGATACCGCGCGAGAGGCAGACTCTCATGTTCAGCGCCACCATGCCTGACGACCTGGCTGACATAAGGGACAGCTTCACGAGGGGCGCCAAGAAGGTGAAGACCGAGACCAAGGTCAGCGAGGACATGCTCAAGCAGTACTGCTGCCTGGTCGACAGGCGCATGAAGTTCTCACTCCTCGTCCACCTGATGAGGAACGAGAAGCCGGGGCTGGCGATCGTCTTCTGCAACATGAAGCGGGAGGTGGACCTGGTGGCGAAGAACCTGAAGAAGAACGGCATAAACGCGGAGGCGCTCCACGGCGACATGTCCCAGAGCCGCAGGGAGCACGTCATGGAGGACTTCCACAACGGCGAGATCGACGTCCTTGTTGCGACAGATGTCGCCGCGAGGGGGCTGGACTTCAAGAAGGTCACCCATGTCTTCAACTACGGCATACCCAAGAACTGCGACGACTACGTCAACCGGATCGGTCGGACCGCGAGGGCTGGAGAGTCGGGCAAGGCCATCGCCATGCTGAGCGAGGAGGACATGATCCCGTTCCGGCGGATAGTGAACATCTACAACTTCGGCGTGGAGGAGATCGAATACAACGCCGAAGAGGTGGAGCAGCTGCCGTTCGTCAGGGACTCTTACAGCCGCGATGGCGGAGGCAGGAGGGGCTCATTTGGGCACAGGGGCGGATACGGCAGGGGCGGCGGCGATGGAGGCCGACGCCGGGGCTGGGACAGGGGCCAAGACCGGGACAGGGGATACGGCGGCGACCGCCGCGAAGACCGCGAGGGCGGAAGGCGCGGACGGTACGGCGGCGGGCATCGCAGGCGCTCTGACGGGGGCGACGGCGGAGGCAACCGCAATGGTTACTATGGTCCTCGCAGCTGGGGCAGAGGGGGGCGCGGCTCGTCCGGGCGCGGCGGCGGGGAGAGCTACGGGCCGCACAGGGAGCCTGCCAACTAAACATCTGCTTTATGGATGATGACGCAAGGAACCAAGAACGCCGTCATCCGCCCTTTTTTATGAACCGCTGCCATCTCGGCCGATGCAGTCTTGGAACCGCCGCTGGCAAGGCATTCCTGGCGAAATAATGGCTGGTTGGCCATAAATTGTTAATGAAATAGTGCAAACAACTAGAAAAGCTGGATAAATTATTGATACAGTCCATTTTGGTCTACGTAAGAATGTTGGGGCCATTGCCGCCCAACCTGCTGGTAATGGGCCTAGATGTGAATTGTTGTAGTTTCATATTCTTCATGCCTGTAATCCGCTCTAGTCCGCGGCCCTGTGTATCGCAACAACCACCGCAAATATTATCGCGAAGTAGACCGCGAAGACGCTGACAAACACGACTATGTCGCTTATGAGCCCGTATATCGGGGTAGGATCCATCCAGCCCGGCGGGAATGACTGAGGGAAGGAGCTCACAAGGTAGTCTCCGAAGGGCCTAACGTAAGCGCTCAGCAGGTGGACGCTCGTGAACTCCAGAAGGCACGCCAGGAACGCGCCCATGGCTGCAACGAACTCATCGACGCGAAGGTCCATCCGCATCCCCAGTCACAACTAACCACCGCCGACGATAATAGCCTATTGGGCGCCCCCGTAGGGCCTGCACAGCCGCCCCGCGGATACTGTAGAACATTTGCAGGCGGGCCCCGCTGCGGCATGCCTCGCCGTTGATGCTGCTGCTAGTCTCTGCATCTGCCTTTACCTTTACATTCACTTCTGCATCCACATCTGCTTCTGCATCTCCTGCATGTGGGCCAGTGTAAGTGCTACGACCTCCCCCATCTTTACCTCGCCCCCGTCCCCTCCCTCGCCCACGCCGGGGCAGAGCTCGTCGTACATGACGACGTATTCCTCGCCTCGCCCTCCTTCCCCTGCCTCGCCCCCGCCCCCGCCCCCGCCTACGCCGCTACCGCTGCTACCTGCATCGCCTCCTGCCTTGACCCTCTTTGCCCCCACTCCTATCTGTACCCCGAGCTCCTGGAACTCCGCCACCGGCGCTGCCATGAACGGGTATACCCTGCACAGCTTGGGGCGCGACACGTAGATCCCGCACAAATTGCCCTCGAGCAGCCCGCATACGAGCTTGCAATCCCTGACCTCCTTCCTCGTGGTCCTCCACTTGCGGTCTGCGGCCTCCCCAAGCGCCTCCATCTCGCTGTCGCTAAGCATCACGTCGAGCGAGCAGCATCTGGCGCACCTCCTGCATCTGAATGTCGTCGCCGCCGTGACGAATCGATACTCGCGCATGCTCTTGCCGTAGTCAGGTGACCCAGAAAAGCGTATCTGGTATCCCGACCAGCAAATTTTTAAAAGGCGTTACATTACACAGAATACCGTCAGTGCGGCCATAGTCTAGCCTGGTCTAGGACGTCGGCCTTCCATGGGCCACGCCTAAAGCCCGAAGATAGCCCATGACCCGGGTTCAAATCCCGGCGGCCGCACCACGTTCTCACACTCTAGTCGCCTCTTCTCCATCAGCCTCTTCCCAAGCGCCACGCTGAAGGTGCGCTCCCTCGACCATGGTCCCCTCGATTCGAGGGCCTCCATTGCGGTAACCCTTGCAGTAACCGACTTTATGATGAAACGACCCTCTGGCCTCCGTATTACCTTCAGGCTTATCGGGCGGTAGCTCACTCCAGCGTGCGTCTCTCCAGCTCCCTGAGCGCCCTCTCCCTGATCGCGGATGGCGCCTCCGCGGCGATTGGCCTCCCATTCTCGACGACCTTCCTCAGCATTGGCTCCATCCTCCTCCCGCACCTGCACTCCGGGGCGCCGGCAGAGAAGAGCGTCACCCTCCAGCCGTGGCACTCGGGGCAGCGCCATGCCTGCTTCCTTCCGCTGTATTTGCCCCTCTTGCTCCGGGGCACGCCGTCGACCTCCACGATATCCATGGAGAAGTCCACCGTCGGGGCGTTCGAGACCGAGGTGCCGACGCCGAACCCGTCGACCGGTCCGGCGGCCAGCTTTGCGACACTGCACTCGTCCAGCCCACCCGAGACGTATATCTTGACCCAGCCGAAGCCACGCGAGTCGAGCTCCCAGCGGACCTCCCTTATGATCTCCAGGAAGTCGCCCCTCCTGGACCCCGGCGTGTCGAGCCTTATGCCGCTGAGCCTCTTCCCGAGCGCCTCCGCCGCCATGACCGCCTCGAACTTCTCGTCGCAGAGGGTGTCAGCCAGCGCTATGCGCGGGACCCCCTTCGGGACGATCTCGTCGAACGCTTTCCACGCCTCCTTCTGGTCCCCCATCACCAGTATCATGGGGTGCGGCATCGTGCCGGAGGGCTCGAGCCCGAGCAGCTTTGCGCCGGCAACCCCCGAGACGCCGTCGAAGCCGCCTATGTAAGCCGCACGGTCGATCATGGGCGCCAGCGCGGGATGCATCCTCCTTATGCCGAACGCAAGCACGCTCCTGCCACCCGCCGCCTTCTTGACGCGTGCCGCCGCCGTGGCTACCCCCGATGCCTGGCAGAGGAGCCCGACGGTCGCCGTCTCAACCTGCACGAAAGAGCAGTAGTTGCCGACTACCGCCATCTGCGGAAGCCTGAACCCCCTGTCGTCCCTGGCCTGGAAGACCGTCCCCTCCGGTATCGCGTAGACGTCGACGGGCAGCCCCCTGTAGAGGCTGACGACCTCGTCGAGCCCGCAGAAGACGCCCCATCCCCAGCCGCTTGGCAGCTTGCCTGCCGTGACCTCAGCGGCGACCGGCTTGTCTGCCCCCTTCCCCTCCAGGATATCCTTGGTGCGGATATAGTAGATGTCGGATGTCATTCCTGATCTTATCTCTTCGTCAGTGGCTACATTGAACTGGCGCATATGAACCACAACATTAGATTGCCTTGCTCTTCCTCTCATCCCATTAACTTGCCTTGCATCCCATCGCGCCGCTTTAAGCCGCTCAGCGTCCGCACCTTCACAGGCCCCTCCCAAGACCTGCCATGGCTGCGCGCCGCCCTACGGCATCCTTTGCCTTGCATCTTGTCTTATCCTCTCTTATCTTCCCTGATCTGCTCCGCCCATTGGATGCGGCATGCCTTGTTTTCATAATCTTGGGCACCCATAAATAACCTTGTTCGCGTGCACGGGTCAACCGCCACCATTGCCCCGCCCGCCTTTCCCCTCACTCTTACCATTTTTCTCGCCCCCCTGTCCATTGCCTCCCTCGCCCTTACCCTTTTCCTCGCCCTCCATCTCTCCGTAGGACTCGATGAGCAGCTGCTTGGAGCCCTTCCCACTGATGAGCGCCGACCACTCCTCCTTCGATACCGTGCCGCCCACCTGCTCCTTTATCGATTTGACCGTCTCCGGCCCTATCTGCGGCAGCTTGCCAAGGTCCGACGGGGTCGCCCTGCGGAGGTCCTCGATGCTCCTGTATCCGGCGGTGTGGAGCGCCCTCGCCCTCACGCGCCCCACCCCCCTCAGGCTTATCAGCGGGAGCAGCTCCTCCTTGACGCCGCTCTCTATCCTTATGAGGAGGCTGCGCAGGGGCGCCGCGGACTCGTGGTAGCCCATCAGCCTCGCCAGCTCGTGGGCGGCGTGCACCAGCCACTTGGCGGACTCGACGTAAGCGTGTATGTCGCCCGAACCGATGTCGAACCTCTCGACGATCTGGTCCTCGGTCGACTCCTCTATCCAGTCCTTGAGCATCAGCGCCGTCTTGACCTCTGCGAGTACCATCTCATACTCGAAGGATCCGCACTCCGGGAGGTCGTAGAGCAGCAGGTCCGAGTTGTCCTGCAGGTACGCCATCACCTGCTCCGCCTCCTTCCCCCTCACGTACAGCTTGGGCATGTCCGGGGTGTGGCAGACGAGCGTGAGGTAGCTTAGCGACGGAAGCCCCGAGCGCCTGACCCTGAGACCGTCCAGCATCACCTTGGCTGACGCAGGGTCTATGTAAAGCTCCGAGACCCTCGCGCCGAGCGGCGTAGGCACTAGCCCCTCCCCCTCCTCCCTGATCATCCCAGACGACTTGAGCGATGATACCGCCTCGAGCACCGACGAGCGGTAGGAGCTCATGCCGTACTGGTATGCGCAGAACGAACCGTCCAGGAACTCGAAGATCCCGTCCAGCGAGTGCGCCAGCCCCATCGTGATCGATGCCAGTATGTGCGACCTGAGCGACGATGCCACGCCGAGTTTGGACCAGACCTTCTCGGGCGACGCAAGGACGTACTGCTCCATCAGGAACTCGCGCTCCTCCTCGGTCCTGGAGAAGAGTATCGCCTCGCCGACCGTGTCGTACCTGGGCCTGCCCGCGCGCCCGGCCATCTGCTTCTCCTCGAGTATGGGGATGTTGGTCCTCCCCAGCCCCGCCTCGTAGCGCTTGTAGTCGTATATCAGGACGCGCCGCGAGGGCAGGTTGACCCCCGCCGCGAGGGTCGGGGTCGACGCTATCACCTTTATGAGCTGAGCGCGGAATGCGTCCTCTACTGCCTTCCTCTGCTGGTACGTGAGCCCCGCGTGGTGGAACGCCACCCCGTAAGAGACCGAGCGGGCGAGTCTCTCCGAGAGGCGGGTCCGCTCCCCCATCCCGAGCAGTTTCGAGGAGAGATCCATCAGCCTCCGCTCCTCGCCCGCCTTCAGGAGCTGCCTCACGGGCTCCTCCAGCCTCTTGGCTATGGACGTTGCCGAGACACGGCTGCCCGTGAAGACGAGCATCTGCCCCCCTCCCTTTATGGTGTCGGCGGCGATGTCCGCCACCGGGTCCTTCTCGGAGCCCCTGACCTGCCTCGGCGGCACCTGCCTCACCTCGCCGTCCTTGAACATGATCGAGCCCTTGCAGAAGACGCCCTCCTTGAGCGAGACCGGGCGCCAGCTGCTCGTCACGAGCCCTGCCTTCAGCCACGCCGCGATCTCGTCCGCGTTCCTTATTGTGGCGCTCAGCGCCAGGACCTGCGCGCGCGGGTTGATCACCCTCAGCCGGGTGAGGAGCGACTCCAGCGTGGGCCCACGGGAGCCGTCCCCGAGGAGGTGGACCTCGTCCGCCACGACAAGCGTGATCGCCTCCACCCACGGCGGCCTGTGCCTGAAGAGCGAGTCCGCCTTCTCATTCGTGGCGATTATGAGGTCATACCTGCCCAGCGAGGGGTCGTTGGAGTCGTAGTCGCCGCTGCTGAGGACTATCTTGATGCCCAGCCTGCCGAGCCGGGAGAACTCGTCGCGCTTCTCCGATGCGAGCGCCCTGAGCGGCACGAGGTACAGTACCTTGCCCCTCGGTCCCTGGCCCATTATGTGCCTTATCGCGCACAGCTCCGCGACGAGGGTCTTGCCAGAGGCGGTCGGTATAGCGAGGACGAGGCTCTTCCCCTCGAGGACGCCGGCGCTGACGGCATCAGCCTGTGGCGGGTACAGCTCGGAGATCCCCTCCTCCGCGTAGAGCGCCTTGGCCCTGCCGTCAATCGGGAGCTCGTCTACCCTCAACCACCGCGCCCCCTAGAGGATCAGACCTTCTTCAGCTCGCCGACCTTCGGCTCGTAGAGGACGCCCTGCTGTATCCAGTCGTTGATGAGCTTCTCGACGAACTTCTCGCTCATGCCCTCCGCCGCCGCCCTCTTCAGGAACTGCTCCTTCTTGACCGGCCTCCCCTCGTTCTCGCGCTCCATCTTCATGTATACCTCGAAGATCTGCTGCATCTTGTCGCCCTGAGACTTCGAGTGCCCGACCACCACCATGTCAATGTCCGCCCTCCCGGTCTGCGAGTCTATCCCGACCTGCGAGAGGTAGGACTTGAGCAGCTTGGTGGCGGCATTCACGTCCTCCTCGGTTACCTCCTTCTTTAGCGCAAGCTTCGCCCTCGCCTCTGAGAGCCTGATGGCTGCCTCGAGCTGCCTCATCGTTATTGGGACCGGCGAGTCCGCGCCCTGCCCCTGCGCCCGAGTGTCGAGGAAGTACTTCTCGATCGCCTTCGTCGCGGCATCGCTGAGCGCCGGGTTGCCATGCTTCCTGATGTAGTAGATGTACTTCTTCAGGAGCTCCGGCTCGATGAGGGAGGTCTTCGAGGTGCGTATCCCTTGGTGTAGCTTGAGGATATGCTCGGTCATGTTCCTGTCCCTAGTCTCGTCAGGCCTGTCCATGAGCGTGAAGATGAGGTCGAACCTCGAGAGGATGGTTACTGGCAGGTCATTGATGTTCTCGGCTATCGACCTCTGGGGGACGTACCTGCCGAAGCTCGGGTTCGCAGCAGCGAGGATGCTGCTCCGGGCGTTGAGCTGGACGACTATGCCTGCCTTGGCTATGCTGATGGTGTTATGCAGTATCAGGCCGTTGCTGATGAAGTTATGTGTCGGCTCAACGGTCACGTCGTAAACATGATCTGCCTTGTAATCTCCCTTGTTCGGCATTATTTCCGCTCTTATTATGGTGACCTCATCATAGCTGTTTGCAACGCCTCTGACATGGGACTCAGTAGGCACGACGGTGGCAACTGAGCCTTCTATCAGGGACTCCGCCTCTACGGTCGTAACCCTCCCGCCCCGCGTCACATAGACAGGGTGCTCAGGCGTGACCGTTAATTGATGGCCGTCCGAGTATGTTATCCTGATGAAATGGTCGGGCGCGCGGTGCCTGCTAATGCGGTCCGCATCAACTGCAAAGACCCTCCTGAAGTCTGTGGTGTTCAGCGCGATGTGCAACCCTCTAGCATCGAGGATCTCGCAGTTTATGCCCTGCACCTTCCTCTCTGGATATTCGGCCATAAGCTGGTCTACGAAGTCCCCTATCCTGCTCTTCTTACCGTCTGCAAACATGATCTCGAATGAAGGATGATAGCTCTGCTGCTCCATCGCCTCATGTATTGCGGATCGGTCCTCCGGGCGCATCTTGTCGATCTCATCGATACAAGCCACTCCTTTGTCGGCTATGACGAGCGCACCGGCCTCGAGGAAGAACTCGCCGGTGTTCTTGTCCCTGACCACGGTCGCAGTGAGGCCTGCCGCCGTCGATCCCTTGCCCGACGTGTAGACGCCTCTCGGGGCGATCTTCGACACATACTGCAGGAGCTGCGACTTGGCCGTATTGTGCGAGATTATCCCATTCGCAATGAACCGGTGGCCGTCCGGCACCTCTATATCGAAGACGTCCGCCCGCCCGCCGGTTATTATCTTGACTATCCTCTCGCTCCTCTGCCTCCGGAAGCGCTTGAACGACTGCGCATCCTTGGCGAGCCCTTCGAGCTTGCGCGCCTTTTCCTTGGACGCGAAGCCGACCCTCCTGCTGAATTCGATTATGTCGCACCCGCGCCTTATCGTCAGGGCATTCCCAGCGATGCGCGAATGTATCCCGAAGCGGAGGAGGAGGAGCTGCACATCCCTCAGCAGCTCGAGGTCCTTCGCCTTCAACGCCACCGCCCTCCTGCCGCGATCGTTGTTGAAGACGCACCCGTCTGCAGTATAAAGCCACTTCAGGAATGATGCGACGACCTCGTTACCTGACTGGAATATCAGGTCCGGCACCCGCTTCCCCCTCAGGAAGGCGAGGTTCGCTGCGACGTCAACATCGCTGAGGTGAACGTAATGGAGGTGGCCTTTCCTCCCCTTCTTGACTGTTCTCGTGACCGACAGGTCGAAGCCGAAAAGCCCCCTCACAATTGAAAGAAGCCCTTCCAGGATGTCGACCTCGGGATCTGCAACCACGAAGCCGAGCCGGTAACCGTCCTCGCAGACCCATCCATCACCTAGCATGTAGCCGCAGAAGGCGGCAAGCCGAGGGTCCATCTTTTCCGGAAGCTTCCTGCGGAACCTGGGCTCCATGTTTGACCTCTCGACAGGCGCGAATCCCGTGTTTACGTATGCCCTCCTCGTGCACCGGAAGCCTGTTACCACCGCGAGCCTGTCGCCCACCTTGAGCTCGTCCAGCCTCCGCCACTCCCTCCTCTCGAATCCGTCCCTCTTGAAGACCGCCAGCAGCGGGTGGTTGTAAGTCCCCTTGATGCTCTTTCCAGACTCGGTGACGACCTCCATGACCGGTTGGTCCCTGTATATGTGGAACGTCGTGGCGACGGCCCTCCTGCAGCCCTGCCCCGTCTGGACCTGCACCCCGAGCGGCTGGAGGTGTGACGCGCCCATCTGGCCGATCTTGGCGATCCTGCCGTCCCCCAGCACGACCCGTTCGTCGTAGACGAGGCAGCCAGGGTCTCCCACCAGCAAAAGATTGATGTCGCCACTGATCTTGATGTCCGATAAGTTCTTGCTGACCCCCCCAACGAGCTGGTACGCGACCGCCTCCTTTATCTCGTCGTACCCGTAGATGGATGGGGCTATGGACCCTATGAGCTTGGTGTAGAGCTGGGGGTCCTTCGCGAGCGCCCTTATCCGCTTCTCGTCGTCCGGCGTTATGTTCAGCTCCTCTGCGCCCCTCTCCGAGACCTCAAGGTAGTTCGCGTCGACCCCTGAGGAGAACGTGGCGAGGCGGAAACCCTTGGTGGTGAACTCCTGCTTCGCCTGCAGCACTCCGACCATCGAGATCCGGTCGCCCGGTCTCGAAAGGTCCACGATGTCCCCCTGCAACATCCCCTCCACGCTCCTGGGGAGCTGCCCCGGAGGGAGCTCCTCCGGCTTCTCCTGGAGGGATATCAGCTGCCAATCGACGAACGAGGACTCCTCCGTGATGAGCCTGAAGAAGCCCTTCCTGGCGCAGTCCTGATTAGCGCACTGAGGAGGTGGCATGAGTATGCTGCCTGCCTGGTCGATGAGCATCTTCTCGCCGCATCGGGGGCACTGGAACATCGCGCTCTTGAGCAGCTGCTTGACCGCCGACGCACGGGTTATGATCCCCTCGACCATTATCAGCTTGCCCATGTGGTGGGACTTGAGCGTCCTGAGCGGCGTGACCTCGTCGAGCCTCCTGAACCTCGCCTTGAAGGCCTTCACCTTGCTCGCATACTGCATGTTCTCGACGCGCATGGCATCCCCGATCGCGCTGTTGAGCTTCGGGATGATCTCTATCGGCTTCTCCTTCAGGTCATGCGCGAGGTCGGGGTCGTAGGATATGAGGTCGTCGAAGTCGATGACCAGCGAGACCTTGCCCTGAGTCGCCAGCGTCGCTATCGCGTCCCTGTACTTGAACGCCCCCGTCTTGTCCTGGAACGACTTGAGGAAGTTCACGAAGCGCTCGCGGTAATCAACGACCTCCACTGTGGCTTCTGCCATGGGCTCACCTCTCTCTTGTCTTGGACTCGTCCACGAGGATCCTCTGCCTCCAGCCCTCTATCTCGGACCTCAGGGCAGTGTATAGCGCCCTCTCCTCCTGCGAGAGGAGGTCTATAAGTGACTTCGTGGGGTTGCGCTCCATCGACAGCCGCAGTATCTTCTGCAGCCGGCAGTTGATCATGTCCTGCGCCTTCATCTGGGACTGCCGCTGCTCGCTCAGCAGGGTGTGGGTCGGGTTCTGCTTGATGCCCTCGTCGAGGCTCCGGAGCAGTGCCCGCACCTTGGGGTAGAAGTGGGGTGGGAGCTGGGAGAGGACCTCGTTGCGCTCCTCCTTCCATGACAGCTTGTAGAGGTCCCCAGACCTGATGATCTTTGCGTCCTCGTCCTTCAGCTTGGCAACGCCGTTCTCCGCGAGGACATCGGCGACCCATAGGGGGACCTTCGCCTCGCGCCCCTCCTCATACGGGCCGAACTGGTTGCCACCGGCCATCGACGCCGGGATGGGCTTCAGGAAGACCACCTGTACCGTGTCCTCCTCGAAGAGGAACTGCGCATGGTTTATTCCCTCGGATGCCCTCCTAGACACGACGATGCCCCCAGCGAACCCAAGCAACCTTACTCTTGTCCCTTCCTCTTTATAGCCCTTAGCGATCTGTATGCGGGGAGGGCTATGGCTATCCCTATGAGGACCTGCCCGACGTTGAACGGCACCTCCGCCGCGGCGGCGTATCCGAGTATCAGCTGCTCGTACAGGAAGTAGCCGGTGACCATCACCGCCCCTGAGATCATGGTGCAGATGACCGTCCACCCGACCTCCGGACCCCTAAGTGCCGCAAGCGCCAGTATGAGCACCCCCGTCGCGATGCCAGCCGCCGCCCACACGTACGCGCTGATCGATATTAAGAGTGTCATCTGGCCGACCAGCGGCAGCCCTACCGTCAGCTCGGACTCGCCGACGTAGAACGCCGATCCTATCGCGTAGACTGCGGCCGCTATGCCCACCGCTATCGCTGCTGAGAGGGCCCGCCACGACCTCCTGGAGAGCGACGGCTGCCTCGACGACAGGAAGCCCAGTAGCCCCCCCTCTGCCCCCTTTACGATCAGGGTCGCGGGCGCGAAGATGTAGTAGCCCAGCACGACATCTGCGATCATCGAACCGACGCCGCCCGCGAAGGCGCCTGCCCTTGCACCCGCGAGGAGTGCGACCGCGTAGACCGCGGACTCGCCCACATTGAAGTAGCCGCGGGTAGCCGGGACGAATATCGTGAATATGAGAGTCGCCACCGTCACCAGGCCTGTATAGAATGCGAAGAGCGGTATGGCGCGCGCCGGTATCAAATACCTTCCCCAACTTAGGTACGCGCGCAGGCAAAAAAAACTGCCTATCGGGGCACGCCCCCAACTAAATTAAATATCCCGGCGTTAAGAATGAAAGGGGAAGGTGCAAGCTTTTTGCCAGAAGTCAGGGAAGTCATGTGGACAGAGAAGTACAGGCCGAGGACGCTCGGCGAGATCGTTAACCAGGCGGACATAGTCGAGCGGCTTAGGCGGTTCGTGAAGGAGCGGTCGATGCCCCACTGCCTCTTTGCAGGGACGCCGGGCACAGGCAAGACGACCGCCGCCACATGCCTCGCCCACGACCTTTACGGCCCTGACGTCAGGAAGAACTACCTCGAGCTGAACGCAAGCGACGAGAGGGGCATAGACGTAGTCAGGACGACCGTGAAGGACTTTGCCCGCACGGTCAGCATGGCCGAGGTCCCATTCAAGATACTCGTCCTCGACGAGGCGGACAGCATGACGCCGGAGGCGCAGCAGGCGCTCAGGCGTACTATGGAGATGTACACGAACACATGCAGGTTCATTCTCGCCTGCAACTACTTCACAAAGATCATAGAGCCGATCCAGTCCAGGTGTGCCTTCTTCAGGTTCGTCCCCCTCAGGGCTGAGGACGTGAAGGGTCGGATCAAGCTCATCTGCGAGCAGGAGCATGTCCCGATAACTCCCAAGGGCATGGACGCCTTGGTCTACATCGGCGGCGGCGACCTGCGGCGGACCATCAACACCCTGCAGGCAGCATCGGCCTCCAGCGCCACCGTGGACGAGGATGTCGTCTACAGGATCTCCGGCAGGGTGAGCCCCAGGGAGCTGAAGGAGGTGCTAGGCGAGGCGCTAGCGGGCAACTTCAACGGCGCCAGGGAGAGGACGATAAGGCTTATGGTGGACTATGGGCTTTCCGGGCTCGACGTCGTCAAGCAGGTGCACCGGG
>CAZEMX010000031.1:0-18503 GCA_964513415.1 uncultured Nitrososphaerota archaeon | reverse complement strand
CCCCCTCGTGAGAGGGTGGATAATGGAAATAGCTGAAAAGTCAGGCATCAAGATCCAGCTTGAGGTGCTCGAGGGGGGGACGACCGATGCGGCTGCAATACAGCTTGCGCAGGCAGGGATCCCTTCAGCCGCGATATCCATACCCTCAAGGTATGTTCATAGCTTTAGCGAGGTAATATCGAAGAACGACCTTGAAGAGAGCATAAAGCTCTTGATCAGACTGATGGAAGAGAAGATACCGGTCTAGAGTGTTGGGAATGTCAGCAATAAGAAGCCTCCATTTAGAGAAGGTATTCGAGTACAACGAGAAGGGAAAGATAAGCGACGAAGTACTCAAGAGCTTCTACATGAGGCTTCCTTGCCTCGAGAAGGCAATCGAGGAGGTGGAGAGGGCATCAGGCATCGGCTATCCCCCAATCTTTTTTGATCCGGTGTTGAGGATAATCAGCTATCCGGCCGCAGAATACTCAAACAACGTAATTTATGCGCGGTGGAACATCAGGCAGTTTGGAGAGGGGTACAGGCTCTGCATAGACATCTCGTTGCCATTCCTGCTTTATGCCCCGGAAGACACCTTGCGTGCATGTATGGCGCATGAGTTCCTTCATTATGTATTCATCACGCTGGCAATAGGCAACAAGCAACTGATGAGCATGTCGTCGGATGGGGTCGACGTCCCCGAAGTGCACACGTTATTTGATGAGACGCAGACGGTGAAAGCGGAGGATTGGTTGGACAGCAAAGAGCTCCGCGGGATTGTACAGAAGGTCTTCTCGCCCATTGTCAAAGAGCACGACCTAGAGAGATTGATAAAGGAGAGGTGGATCGAGCTGGGCCTCCCATCCGTGAAGATCTCCGCTGACGAGAACAGTGTAAAGATCCCAATCATGGAGATCGACAGACTTCCCCTTGATGGGAAAATCTTTGAGAGGGCAAAGAACAGTCCGCAATCGGCCATCCCAAAGGGTCAAGTCTTTTAAGCGCCTTCATTTCGACTATAGGATGAAATGAAAGGGCGGATGTCTGGCATGAAATACAGTGTCAAGGACGAGAGGCTTGCTGAGAAAGGAGAGCATCTTTTAAAATGGGCAGAGGACCATATGCCGGTTTTGATGAGCATAAAGAAGCGATTTAGCTCAGAGAAGCCCCTAAACGGCATTCAGATCGTGGCATGTCTGCACGTGACTAAGGAGACGGGAGTTCTCGTAAGGGCGCTTATGGCAGGAGGGGCGAATGTCGCGCTGACCGCCTCGAATCCGCTTTCGACCCAAGACGAGGTTGCAGCAGCACTTGTAAAGGACGGGGCCAATGTCTTCGCATGGAAGGGGCAGACCAAGGAAGAGTATTATGATTGCATCAAGAAGGCACTGGCATTTGATCCGCAGATAACGATGGATGACGGTGCAGACGTGGTCACCGAGCTTCACTCCGGCGGATACAAAAAGCTGAGCGTGATCGGAGGGACTGAGGAGACGACGACCGGCGTGGTGCGGCTGAAAGCAATGGCGGCCAAGGGGGTCCTCAAGTATCCCATCATAGCAGTAAACAATGCAGAGACGAAGTGGGACTTCGACAACATCTATGGCACCGGTCAGAGCACGATAGACGGCATACTGAGGGCAACGAATGTCCTCCTCGCCGGGAAGACGTTTGTGATAGCGGGATACGGACATTGCGGCAAGGGATTGGCCAATAGGGCACGCGGAATGGGGGCGCATGTTGTCGTGACCGAGGTCGATCCAATGAAGGCGCTCAAGGCTGCAATGGACGGGTTCGAGGTGATGCAGATGCGACAAGCAGCAAAGGTCGGGGACATCTTCGTCACCGCCACGGGGAACAAGAATGTAGTGACCAAGGAGCATGCGGCGGTCATGAAGGACGGGGCGGTGCTTGCCAACACGGGGCACTTCAATGTGGAGGTTGATGTCAAAGGGATAACAGAGAGCGCCAAGGGCAGGCTCAAGATGAGGGATTACGTCGAAGAGCTTACCCTGGAAAATGGAAACAGAGTGTATGTGCTTGCGGATGGCAGGCTCGTCAACCTTGCTGCCGCTGAAGGGCACCCTAGCGAGGTCATGGACATGAGCTTTGCAAACCAGGCCCTAGCGGCGGAGTATATATTCAATAATGCAAAGGAACTCGAGCCAACGGTCTACGATGTTCCCAAGGAGATCGACTGCCACATAGCCAGGCTGAAGCTGGAGACCATGGGAATAAAGATCGATAAGATGACGAAAGAGCAGGAAGAGTATGTTAACGGATGGTCTGAAGGGACAGAGTGACCGTCCTTTCATTTTTTTTATACTGAACCGCCTCATTCTGATTTGTAGACTCCGACATGCTATTGAAGATAGACAGAGTGTAATGATAATCTTTTTATCCCGTACTATACAATCTGAATAGCACAACGAAGGTGAAACATTGGCAGAGCAGATCATATATATCGACGGCGAATACCTGCCCAAGAGCAAGGCGGTCATCTCGGTTTTTGACCACGGTTTTCTCTATGGGGACGGCGTATTCGAGGGCATAAGGGCATACAACGGCTACGTCTTTAAACTCAAAGAGCACATCGATCGTCTGTACGAATCCGCAAAAACAATGATGCTTGATGTGCAGATGAAGAAGGGCGAGATGGAAGAGGCAGTCATCGGGACCCTGAGGCGGAATAATCTCAGGGATGCTTACATACGGCTGATCGTGACGCGGGGCGTGGGCGACCTCGGGCTGGACCCCAGAAAGTGTCCCAAGTCTTCGGTGATAGTAATCGCAGGAACCATCAGTCTAATGTCCAAAGAGGCGGCAGAGAACGGAATAAAGACGTTGATCACGTGGGTGAGGAGAGATCCGATCGATGGAACATCGCATGAGGCTAAGTCCCTCAATTACCTCAACAGCATACTCGCTAAGATCGAGGCAAACAACGTGGGCGCGGATGAGGCGATATTCCTAAACCCGCAAGGTTACGTCTGCGAGGGGACTGCGGAGAACATCTTTGTGATAAAGAACGGCAATGCGCTGACCCCCCCAACATACACGGGCGCCCTGCCAGGGATCACCCAGGTGGCAGTCATAGAAATTGCGTCCAAGATGGGCATCAAGGTCGATAGCAGGCCGATAACGGCGCATGAGCTCTTCAATGCAGATGAGGTCTTCTTCACGGGCACCGCCGCAGAGATAATCCCAGTAGCCTCGATAAACGGCAGGATCATCGGAGGCGGCAAGGCAGGGGAGGTCACCAAGAAGCTAAGAAGGGAGTTCGCCAAATATGCGGCTGACCCGGCGAATGGGACACCATGCGCCTGAGCGCATGGAACGCCATCTTTTTTATGCCTTCCACCAGTTGAAGACGTAGTAGTATATCTTCTGCTGCAGACGGTCGATGGTAGCCAGAACGAATTTCTTGCGCACAGTATGCGACAGCCGACCCGCCCGCACTATCTCGGTCGGATCGACCTCTGCAGAATTTGGCAGGACGTGGATTATGAATGGCGCATGGTCGATGCCGGGGCCTTGGCGATATACCGCAAAATCCGCTCCGAACTTGAGGGCGGGCCTCACGATATACCCCTTCTCGCGCAGATCTTTGTAAACCACATACAGCTCGTCAAAGAGATGATAGCTCTTCCGTGAGAGGCGGAGCAACTCTTCGGTCGAGAGGATGCGCTCGCCCTGCCGGATCTCCAAGAGGCCCCGTTGGCAGAGCAACATCGCCTCGAAGAGTGAGAGTTCTAGCTGAGTGTTCACCTCAGAGATGTCCTTTGGTTTGTGGACATTGACAGGTTTCCCATAGAACCCTGCGGTGTAGAGGGCGGCCCCCTTCTCCTTTGACAGGACCAGTACCCTCGAGCCAAAGAGCTCCGCTTCAACCGGATCATGCACAGCCATGCGAGTACCCCAACTTATAAAAGGTAAAGGCTACCTCAAATAGTAAAAGCCCGCCTTATTCATATAGATGTTTGCAAAAGTGAGTTCAAATTGAAGCTGCACATGAGCATAACCAACATAATGATATTGGTTGGCGCAGTGATCTTCGGTGCCTACCTATATTTTGTTGGTTTTTGGCAGGTAGTGGAGATCATTAAAGGGCTTGACATAAGGATAGCACTGCTTGCTATCGCGATAGACCTGCTCTGCATATCCCTTTTTGCGATCAGCTGGAAGTTTCTGCTGAAGAGCCCGGGCATAAAACTGAAGGATTCGTTTATAGTTGTGCTAGTAAGCATCTTTGGAGACATGATGATACCGACAGGTTCCATTTCGGGCGAGGTGATGAGGATCTCTCTCGCAACGAAGAAGACCAAGCTCCACCTGAGCGAGGTCACGGCAAGCGTGCTGATCCACAGACTGACGCTTGGCATCACCTTCGGCATTGTGTTGGGGGTCAGCGTCGTCATGCTGCTCGTTACGCAGGCGCTCAATTTGGCAGCGCTCTCCCTCTTTGTATTCATCGGGGCGGCAGTAATCTTCCTTGGCGGGTTGGGAATACTCGCAGCAGTCAATATCTGCCGGTTTAAGAGGTTTGCAAGGTCGTGCCTGACCAAGATGGCGGGCGTCATCCGACGCTTCAAACCTAGCTTCAGCCTTGAAAACGCCCAGCTCAGAATGGAGAGGGGTTTGGAGGGGTTCCAGACAGCGGTCAAGGAGATCAGCAGAGGGAAGGTTGTGCTCGCTTCATCTCTGCTCATTGCAAGGTGGTTCATAATCGCATTGATTCCTTACCTCGTCTTCATTTCGCTGGGTCACCCAGCGTCGTACTGGATGGTCCTCACAGTCTCGATATTCGTTTCAATGGTCCAGATGATACCGATCGGCATACCGGGCATGGTAGGGGTAATGGAGGTTTCTATGACGACGTTCTTCATCGGATTCGGGGTGCCGGCAGACATTGCGGCGTCGGCGACAATACTCACGCGCCTTGTTATGTTCTGGTTCGAACTTTTGATTAGCGCTTCGATGGCATCTTTTCAGGGATTGAGCGACCTGATGAAGAATGCAAGGAGCGCTCAGGGGGCACCTGTGCAGAATGGCGACGCCCATTCATGCGACACGGTGCAACGCAAGGACACGGGCATCGTCTGAGGCGTCTTCCATGACATCGGTCATATGTTCAAGCATGCCTAGCAAGTCGCGGATTACCAGCAGCCGCTCAACCTGCTTTACCTCTACCAACGCCCTGAAGTCCAGTTCCTGATAGAGTTGGTCGACCTTTGCCTCGCAAGCATGGACTGCACCGACGAGCATAATCGTATTGCGAGGGTTCATGGTCAGCGCAAAGACCGCGTCCCTCAGCTTCTCATAGGTCGTTAAGACCTCTCCGGCCAGCGTCTTTATGCCTTCGCTTATCGATGAGGCTGGAATCCACTTCTGCTCGGCGAGTCTGACCAAGAGGCGCAATATTGATTGGGCAAGTTCGGCTACTTCGTCAACCTTAACGACAAGCTTCAAAAAGTCCTCCCTGTAGAGGAGCCCCGGCGCGGCTTTCGTCAGCTGGTCGATCAGGCTCATCTTATATACGTCGGCCTCTTCTTCGAATTCAGAAATTTTTGCGTAGCTGGCTCTTAGAGAGTCGGCGTTGCCGTCGGCGTAACTGTCAAATGAATTGACCAGCGCAACAACAGCGTCCTGCACCTTCCTTACATGCTCAGTGAGGACATCAAGCGATTTGCGATAGATGCGGTTCTCGGTCGAATCCATTTCGCCAGAGGTGATGCTCAACATTGCACACTCCGAAACTCGGGGTAAAAAAAGTCGCAGTCTTTAATAAAGATTTAGTGAAGGAGATTGCAGCGAAAATCAAAGCCGCTTCATTATTAATAGGGATGAACAAGAAGATTATAAGGATAATCGCCACAATCAACAGTGATCTAAGATGGACGAAGAGAGTTACGACGTCGCAATCGTTGGCGGTGGGCCTGCAGGCCTTACGGCAGCCATCTATGCCTCAAGGAGGGGCTTGAAGACGATAATCCTTGAGGAGGCGAACCTCGGCGGAAGGGCAGCCTATGCGCACATTATAGAGAACTATCCGGGATTCCCTGAAGGGGTCTCGGGTGTCGAGTTGATAAGGCGTTTCGAATCGCAGGCAGAGAGATTCGGAGCGGTCATACGAACAGGGCAGGGAGTCAACAGCATCGACATAGGCCCGGATAAGAAGATGCTGATCACTCAGGCGGGCACGTATTCGGCTAGAGCAATCATAGTCACAACAGGTCTCAAGCAGAAGAAGCTGAGCATCCCGGGCGAGGAGAAGCTGTTAGGCAGGGGGGTCTCCTATTGTGCAACTTGCGACGGCTTCTTCTTCAAGGGCAGGAGGGTCGCTGTGCTCGGGAGCGGGCAGGAGGCTGCCAGCGACATCATGTACCTTTCAACGCTGACGGACAAGATCACATGGATTCCAAATGCAGACAGGATCTCTGTTGAAGAGGCATACATGAGAAAGCTGGATGAGATCGGAATCGCGCCAATCTTGGGCGTGAAGGTCGTCGAGGTCTTTGGCGAGGGCAGGGTTCAAGGCATTAAAATCAAGAGGGGCGACGGCAGCACCGAGGAGAAGGCAATCGATGGTCTTTTCATCGCCATCGGCACGGTTTCTACAATAGACGTTCTGAAGAAGGCAGGCTTAATCGTTGATGATAATGGCTACATCACGACGAATGAGAGCATGGAGACGAACATCCCCGGCGTCTACGCTGCGGGCGACTGCACGGGAAAGAGCCACCAAGTGGTTGTTGCCGTCGGTCAAGGCGCAGTAGCAGGCACCAATGCCGCGGATTATGTCAAGATGAAGATAAAGAGGTGAAGGTGGGCCTGCAGATCTAGGCGCGCCTTACAGTAGCTATCGAGTTGTCGGAAAGCCCAAGTTGCTTCATTTCGTCCGTATTTATCCATACTTCATTCTCAGGAACGTCAGGCAGGGGCATTGTGTTCAGCTCCAACTTTTTCTTTCCGGCGACGACTATCTCGATCCTCCCGGATACCTGAAGGAACTTCGCTGCTGCGGCATTTATCCTAGAATTGCCCTTGTCGAGCTCATCCTTGCGCCTAAGCCTGAGCCTTTTTTCGGGTGGTCTTTGGGACACGGTTTCACCATCTGTTTTGATTATCATTCATCCTTTTTTTAAGCCTAACGGATGCCGAAGTACTCGTTCAAGTATGAACGCAGAGCGCTTATGGGGATCCTGGATTGCTCCCAAGTGTCGC
The DNA here is from genome assembly GCA_964513415.1 of uncultured Nitrososphaerota archaeon. GTDB lineage: Archaea > Thermoproteota > Methanomethylicia > Methanomethylicales > Methanomethylicaceae > Methanomethylicus. The sequence continues at coordinate 11,300 of CAZEMX010000031.1, read as the reverse complement.
GGTCACGGATGGTTACAGTATCGTCCTGCATCGTCTGGTAATCAACAGTAACCGCAATCGGGGCGCCCATCTCGTCCGAACGTGCATACCGTCTGCCGATGGAGCCGCCATCATCAAAGTCGGCTATGTATCCGTCAGCGCGTATGGTATCGAATATCGCCTGGGCCTTCTCGTTGATGCCATCCTTGTTGACTAGCGGGAAGACGCAGATCTTGACTGGGGCGATCGACCGTGGCAATGAAAGGACTGTGCGATCGTCCTTCTCTTTATAGGCACATTCCAAGGCCAGATAGGTTAGGCGGTCTGCACCAAACGAAGGCTCTGCTACATGGGGGATGAAGCGCTCGCCGGTTATCGACTCCTCCTTTTCCATAAACTCGATGAATTCAGGCCTGATCGTGTATCCGCCGACAACGGCACTGCCCGCGACCAGCATGGGCCGTAAAGAGGCGGCGTCAAAGCCCTTTAGCGCGGCCAATACCTTACCAGTCTCGGATTTGAATTCGCGGCTTATCAGATCAACGCGAGGCTTTGCGACCAACACGCGGGTCTTCTTTGGAACGTCGAATTTCCTGAACACGCCCAAATCTTGCCCGCTGTATTGCTGATGCCTCGAGAGGTCATAATCGGTCCTGTATGCATGCCCGGAGACCTCGACCCAGCCCCACCTGTCGAGCTTCACGAGCTGGTCGAAGGTCTGTGTGGAGTAATGCGCACGCTCCTTTGCAAGCTTGCCCACAAACATCTGCGAGTTGTGCGGGGCGCCAAGCTCGGATATGAAGTCGGTTGATAGTGCCATGAAGTATGCCAGCCAATCAGACTTGATCAGCTTCTCACTCAGAGCCTCCCTCACGGTCACCTCTACTGGGTCGGCCTTCTCAGCCGCCACGAGATCCTCTGTAAGCAGCCTTAGCTTCTTGTCATGAACCTGCTCGAGCAGCGAGCAACCGGGACTCTTCGGGTCGAAGAAGAATTCGACCTCCATTATCGTGAACTCCCTAAGCCTCAGAGGGCCCTGCCTCGGCGAGATCTCGTTCCTGGCGACCTTGCCTATCTGCGCAAGCCCGATCGGTAGCCGCTCCCTCATGGCGGTGTATATGCTCTTGAAGTTGGTGAACATGCCCTGGGCAGCCTCAGGTCGGATATAAGCGACATTCTCCGAGTAGGGACCAATGTTGGTCCTGAAGAGGAGATTGAAGTTGGACACTTTGCCGAGCTTCCCGCCGCACTCCGTGCATATCACGCTCTTTGCTGAAATGATCTCGTCAAGCTGCGCAACGGTCTTTCCTTCTATACCCTGGATGTCGCCTGCCTGCTCAATGATGATGTGGTCGGCCCTGAACTTTTTACGGCAAGACGTGCACTCCACTATGACGTCCGTAAAATTTTCCACATGCCCGGAGGCCTCGAATACTTTCGACGGCGTTATCATGGGGGTTTCGATTTCGTAAACGATGCCATGGTTTTTATGGATAAAGGTTTCCCGCCACCGCCTTTCGACGTTCCTCTTTAGCATGGTGCCCATCGGGCCAAAGTCAAGAAAGCCGGCCACGCCTCCATAGATCTCTGAGGCAGGCCAGAAGAATCCCCGTCTCTTGCATAGGTCGATAACCTTATCATACTTATCCATGTCTGTACACCCATGAGGTAAATTCAAGTAGAGGTACATTTACCCAAATATAACTTATGGGGTGTCGTGCATTGAAAGAAGCATTTTATGTGGACAATGCGTCAAAATCATTTGCCGGGTTCCAGACCGAATTTTCCGAGGCAGACTTCGTTCTCTTCGGAGTGCCGTTCGACAGCACATCCAGTTTCAGACCAGGCTCAAGGTTTGCGCCCAATGCGCTGAGGCAACTCTCGTCGAATCTGGAGACATGGTCCTGGAGGGCGGGGATGGATTTTGAGGATATTAAGATGCACGATCTGGGCGATCTTGCGGTAGTGCATGGAGACGCGGCAGAGACTGTAAGGAGGGTCAGCGAGACGGTCGAGGACATCATCGCTACGAGGAAGATACCAGTAATGGTTGGAGGGGAGCACTTGGTCTCGCTTGGGGCAGTGAAGGCGATAAAGGACCTAACGGTCGTCTCATTCGACGCCCACTTCGACATGCGGGACGAGTATCTGTCCAACAGGCTCTCGCATGCGTGCGTGATGAGGAGGTCCCTTGAGGCCATTACTTCTGGAAAGATCATCCTTGCAGGGGTGAGGGCGACGTTTGGTGAAGAGGTCGAGATGATAAGAAGGCAAGGGATAGACTACATCAGTGCCCTTGAGATGCTGAGGTCCGATGCAAGCGCATCGGCTAGATGGATGAAGAAGCGGCTTGAGGGGGCCAAGAAGATATACATATCGATAGACATAGACGTGCTCGATCCCTGCTATGCGCCAGGGATAGGCAATCCGGAGCCCGAGGGCATCTCGCCAACCTACCTGCTGGACATGCTCAATGACGTTGTGGATGACAGGGTCGTAGGATTTGATCTTGTTGAGGTCTCCCCCCCCTACGACAACGGGAACACTGCGGCGGTAGCTTCAAAGATAATATTCGAACTATGCTCAATGATAAAGCTGGCAAGGAAATGATAGCCAGGATTCCTAAAAAATGGATTACTTGGATTGCACGACCCGTACAATTTGGGACCGCGCCTTGTAGAGGATCCTGTGCCCGCATGCAGGGCAGCGTATCCCAGGCAGACCGCTAAGGTCGCCGCTCTCGATGACCTTGCCGCATTTTTCGCACAAGTACTGTGTCAACGTGGCCACCGATAGCCTACAATGGATACAGGTTTAAAAGCCTTTGTATGGCGAGGGTAGCATTCTCACTCGGGAGGGGGAGTGTCCTTCTTTGTTGTTCTACCGCACACCATTGCTGAATTGAACTCCAGGTAGCATTCTCACTCGGGAGGGGGAGCGTCCTTCTTTGTGCGCCCCCCTGCCCTGCTCGTGGGAGCGGCATCTTGATCCCAAATCAGATAATTGCGGATCGAAGGGAACTCGATGCCGTTCTTGTCAAACTCTTTCTTGGCAGCAGCCATGATGTCTCGAGACATCGAGAATGCAGTCGGCTGGTCTTTAGCCCGGCTGAGGAGCCGCAGCTTAACGCCTGTCGTATCGAAGTCCATTATGACGGCATTTGGGAGGTCCCCTGTCGGGAAGCAGGCAGGATGCTTCTTCGCGATATCGACCAATATTGCCATGGCCTTGTCGGCATCTGACTTGTAGGAGATCGTTATCATAACAGGGACCAGGACAGATGGATCGACCGTTGTATAATTTATGATGACCTCGGACTGCATCAGCGAGTTTGGCACCATCAGCCGACGGTTGTCCCATGTCCGCAGGACGGTGTATGTTAGCCGTATGTCCTCTACGAAGCAGAATTCACCTTTGAAGGTCACGGCATCGTTGATCTTGAAGGGCTGCGACAATGAGATAGTTATCCCGGAGATTATGTTTGAGAGTGTTGATTGCGCAGCCATGCCCAGCACTATCGACGCGAATCCAGCCGCCACAAATATGGATGCGACAGCAGAACCCAAATTTGGAAAGACTGAGAAGACAGTAATTGAGACGCCTAATACGATAACCGCCGCCAGAATCAGGCGCCGCAATACGACATATATGGTCTGCAACGAAGGGGACTTCTCAGAGATCCGCTTTAGCCGGCGGTTCAGTAGTGCGTTCATGGCATACATGATTAGGAAGGTCGCTCCAAGGCCTATCGAGAGGGCCACTATCTGCCAGAAGAACGCCTCAAAGTACGATATGATCTCAAGGGTGATGTCGACCATGAGTATGCGCCACCTTAACAAGGCGTGCGGATGTCAGACCGCAGCTTCAGGAGCGGCCTTACAGACAGCACCATATATGCGTATGCGCCAAGGTATCATGAAGTGTAACAAAAACAATTATATAAACAATACAGGAAGAGGGGTTGTTGGGTTGGCGCATGAAGACGGTCCAGTCCGTTGGCGAGCCAAAGGAATGGTCGCAGACGATCCAGTCGGATGATCGAGGACAGGTAGATTGCGAGAAGATCGAGTACAAATCGATCCGCAAATAGCAAAAGGACGGGGAGTTTCTTATGCCTTCGATTGTTGCAGCGCCTATAGAAGGGAGATGTTTGCGTTTATATTAAACGCATTAGCAGGGGGCACGCAAGGGTTTGGCTGGAGCCGCAGAGGGATAGCTAAATATGGATGAGGGCGACTATGACAGGGAAGAATTGAATGCCAAAATGTATGTCATGGCATTCGACGCCTGCAGAAGAGCAGGAAGCTCACAGTCAGAGTGTCTGAAAAGAGATCGAGTATAATGTGAGGGGGTGGAGACCGAGTTGCGCGTGATTAATTTTGCATTCCTTCAGAGAAAGGATGGTACAAAGAAAGCCTTGCCGCCCGAGGCAGGCGATGCGTTGGTCCTTCTGCATGCATTCAATGTCCTAGGCAAGAAGTGGAGGAGCGTCTTTAGACTCTTTCTAGAGGACAAGAGCAAGATCGAGTTCGTTTACAAGATGTATTACCCGATCTACCTAATCAGGGAGGGGGATGCGGTTGTGGCCGTTGACGCGATGATGTTGCACAGCTATAGGGTGAGCGAATATTTGGGAGGGAGCGAGGATTACCAACTTTATGCATTAAAGGCATACGAGCTCCCGCTCATCGGAGACGGCAAATGCATGAGTCTCTCGGAGTGGAATGTTGCGGCATATGATATGGAGATCAAGGACGGGTTGGCGCTCTGGCCTGCTTTGGACGAGGGAAAGGCCAAGAATGTTGCCGACGGGCTGTATAACATTTACCTTAAGACGAAGAATTCAGCTTTGAACCTACGTAAGACGATTGACGAGATGGAGAGGAAGTATAAGGCAGAGACAGAGCCCCTTGCCAGCGAATATGGGCAGCTTCAGAAAGAGTATGAGGAGAAGATTGCTCAGAAGAACCAAGAGATAGAGAACCTTGTGGCCAATGTCGAGAGGTCGGTCATAAAGGAATTCAGGGCGGAATTGGAGAAGAAGATGGATAGCCTCAAGAATGAGCGCGACTTCATTGAACGGACACTGAAGGACATAAGGTCAAACGCAATGGAGATAGAGAAGGCAATCAGCAAGGCGTATGATGAGAGGGAGCAGGCCAAGAACGAGATAACTAGACTTGAGAACGCCATCGTGTCCTTGCGTTCGAAGAAGGAGAAGATAGAGAACGACACAGTGAAGCTCCTTGAGATTAAAGATGTGGTCATGGAAAAGGAAGAGATGAAGAAAAAGAAGGAGATGCTGGCAGAGCGCGTCTTTGCACTAATCGAAGAGATCTCTGAACTCAAGGAGAAACAATCAAAGGTAAACAAAAAAATAAGGTTATTCGAGATTGACCTTAACAAGATCGTTGAGAAGGAGAAACTTCTGCCGTCCAACGAAGACCTTGAGCGCAAGAAGATCGAGGAGTGCTTCCTGAAGAGAAGGGAGTTCGTGATCAAAGAACTTGACGACCTGATAGCAAAGAAGGAGCGGGCACTCCTTGAGATCAAGACGAAGATGAACGAGAAGAGGATGGCCTATGTGAGGCAGAAGGCGCTACTCGAGGACGTCTACAAGAAGGCAGAAGAGGAGCTGAGCAAGTACAGGGAGCTGTTCATGAAGGCAGACTCAGTCCAAGGAGACCTCGAGGTAATCTATGTGCCGTTCTACCTCGTTTCGAGGGATCAGAAGATGAGCGTCATAGAGCCGCCCATCATACTCAAGGAGAACGGGAAAGAAGAGCGGTGCGATAAAATCAATGTAACAGACCAAGTGGTAAGCTACATCGAAGGGAACTGGGACAACATCGCGGTGATCCTATTCGAATCGAGAGAGCTATTCGACATATTGAACTCGAAGAACAGGGACAGGCTAAAGAGCGGGATCGCGGCCCTGAGAACGCTTGGTGCGGTCAACAAGGTTCAGCTTTCAGTAATAACTAATGGTGGGCTGAGTTGAAGATCATCTATGTGAGCCAATCGTTTTACCCCAGTACCGGCGGGGTCTCATACTACCTCATATGGCTGGGCCGCAGGCTGAAGCAGCTCGGTCACACAGTAGTATTCGTGAATCTGAAGACCAAGGGGAATTCTGACACAGTTGTAGAGGGAATGAATGTGTACCGTGTGCCTAGAGATGGAGCCATAGACAGCATCGCCATGTCGGGGTACTCGAAGTACAAGGAGTTGATTCTGAAGATATTTCACGGGAAGGATCCAGCACTGGACAAGTTCTATAACAAACACCTCTATGGATATGAGGGGTATGTCAAGGTAAACGAGAAGTTTGCAGAGAGGGTGAAGGAGGTGGCGGACATCTCAAAGCCAGACATCATCCATGTTCATGACTTTCAGCTCCTTCCACTCGGGGGATTGCTGAAGGGATTAGGCCTGCCGATGCCTTTCACGTGGCACATACCATTTACGGAGGAGGTCCACCAGAGCTGGAGAGAGCTGATGGTAAAGAACCTGAACGAGTATTCGAAAGTAGTATTTTCAACTAAGCCTTACATAAATGCAGCATTGAAATCAGGCATCGCCTGGAGTAAGCCCTGCTGCATACCCCCATTCATTGATGTAGAGGAGCCGAAGCGATCATTCAGGAAGAGTTATGGTATACAGAAGAATGTCAAGGTCATACTATGCGTGGCCAGAATCGATAAGCTGAAGGGACAGAGCGTCTTACTTGATGCTGCCGCGCGATTAAAGTCGAACTACAGGATCATCTTCATAGGGAACGGGTCCGTAACCAAGGAGTTCCTCAAGATCAAGGAGAAGGAGGATTACGAGAGAGAGCTGAAGTCGAAGGTCGATGATTATAACCTCAAAGAGAAGGTATTATTCACTGGCGCGATAGACCGAGACTCTCTCATGAGTGCCTACAATGAATGCGATCTTGTGGTTCTTCCTTCCCACCAAGAGGGATTCGGTCTGGCGATCACAGAGGCCATGGCATTTGGGAAACCAGTCATTGGGAGCGCGGTCGGGGGCATACCTACACAGATCTGGCCGGGCGTCAATGGATATATGGTTAAGCCGAACGATCCAGGGGCAATGGCGGAAGCCATAGATTACATCCTCTCAAACGTTGGGAGGGCAAGAGAGATGGGGGAGAACGGCAAGAAGATATATCAGACAAACTTCTCAACAGAGAGGGGAGTCCAGGATCACCTGGCTCTCTACCGGGAAGTGCTGACAGGGGCATAGACAACGGGGATTGTCTTTAATGAGGATAAATGTCGACACTGTGGCCATGGACTACGATAGGACCATAGCCGACGAGAGCAAGGGATTCATTATTAGCGACGAGGTCAAGCAGGAGCTCATGCGGTTCGGCCATTTTAAGCGCGTGCTCGCGACAGGCAGGAGGTTTGAGGACATCCCGGACAGGGACGTGCTTAAAGTTTTTGATGTTATAGTAAGTGAGAATGGCACAATAATGAACAGCGACGGGGGGAAGAGGAAGGAGGTCCTTGTCAAGAGCGATGGATGGACGAGGACAAGGTCAGAGATCACAGGCATAATGAACAGGAGCGGGATGAGGGTTTACACTGGCGAGGTTGTGCTTGCCGGTTACAAGGATGACGCACCGGAACTGGCCAACGAGATAATGGCAGCAGGCCTCAACGAAGAGGTAGAGCTCGAGTTCAATAAGGAGGGGCTCTTAATAATGCCAAAGGGCTGGAACAAGGGCAGAGGAGTCAGAGAGGTTATGAGGAGGATGGGATGCACCAGGCTCCTCGGAATCGGCGATGACCTTAACGATTTGTCGCTTCTCAGGGTGGCAGAGATCGGCGTCGCCGTGAAGAACGCCGTTCCCGAACTAAAGATGATTGCAGACATAATCTGCGAGAAGGAGAATGGCTACGGCGTAATAGAGGTATTGAGGCTCATAGAAGGGTACAATGAATGACAGGCTCGCAGCTACCTGGATTTTATAAGCGAGGATTGGATGAGCGACGTCTGCTGCTAAAGGAGGTGGCAGGCGTCTCCGACGATGACCTCAAGGCGCTTGCTGAGGGGCTTACGCTGGCATCAGCAAACCTGATGGTCGAGAACGCGATCGGCACAATGCAGGTTCCCTTGGGTGTGGCAACTAACTTCAAAATAAACGGAAGGGAACTCCTGATCCCGATGGCGACTGAAGAGGCATCTGTTATTGCTGCAGCGAGCTATGCTGCAAAGCTCGCGCTCCCCGCCGGATTCACGGCGACGAGCACCAGGCCGATCATGAGGGGGCAGATGCAACTGGTTGATGTCGAGGACGCGTCGGCAGGGAAGTCCAGGATTGAGGCGGAGAAGGACAGGCTGATTGCCGAGGCTAACAAGCTTGCAGGGCTGCTACCGGCGCTTGGGGGCGGCGTGATTGACCTAAAAGCGAGGGTTCTAGAAGCAGGTGAAGAGATGCTGATTGTCGAATTCTTTATCGACTGCAGGGACGCGATGGGAGCGAACACGATAGACACGGTGGTCGAAGGCATGACCGCTGAGATCGAGTCGATAGCCAAGGGAAGGGCGCTTCTGCGAATTCTCTCCAACCTAGCGACCGAGCGGCTCGCGAAGGCAACCGTAACATACAAAAAGGAAAGCATAGGCGGCGAGAGTGTTGTTGACGGAGTAATCCGTGCATACAGATTTGCGGCCGCTGACCCATACCGCGCGGCGACCAACAACAAGGGCATCATGAATGGGATAACTGCGCTGGTGCTTGCCACAGGCAACGACACGAGGGCGGTCGAGGCGGGGGCGCACGCATATGCCGCGATGGGGAAGAGATACACATCGCTCTCGAAGTGGAGCAGAGATGCAGAGGGTAACCTTCACGGGGAGCTTGAACTTCCGATGGCGGTTGGCACAATAGGAGGGGCCACTAAGACGCACCCCACATCACAATTCGCGCTCAAGTTGATGGGGATCAAGAGTGCGAGGGAGCTTGCGGAGACGATGGCCGCGCTAGGGCTTGCTCAGAACTTTGCTGCCCTCAGGGCGCTGGTGACCGAAGGGATCCAGAAAGGGCACATGCAGCTACATGCTCGTAACGTGGCAGCCATGGCAGGGGCCACTGGACCTGAGGGCGAGAGAATTGCCGAGATCCTCGCGAAGGAAGGGAACTTCAGCGTTGCGAGGGCAAAGGAGCTGCTGGGCAGATAACAGGGGCTACCGTTCAAAGATCGAGATTGCCTGGACCGGACACGAGGAGACGGCGGCGTCAAGGTCGCAGGTTGCATCCTCCTTGATGACGTGAGATTTGCCTTCAGGGAGGAGCTCGAATGCCTCGGGGCACAATGCAACACAGGTTCCGCACCCGATGCAGAGGTCTTGATCTACACGAGGTATCTTCAATGGAAACACCTAGGTCAGAAGAGCGGATTAGGTTTTTAAGCATTTATATCAAACATAACGCAGTGCATGGGCATGGATCACAAGAAGCTCTTGGAAAAGGCCGCGGTGCTGAAGAACATACCTAGAACAGGATGGTTGCAGCGAGGAGTACCACCCTCTGATGCGGAGACGATTGCCGAACACACATTTGAGGTCACCTCTATATTGACCATCATAGGCATCGCCGTCCAAGGCTTGAATAAGGACAGGCTGCTGTTCATGGGCGCAGTGCACGACTGGGGCGAGTCGGTTTCAGGAGACATGCCCAGGAGTCTTACAAGCAGGATCGGAAAAGACATGAAGAGCAGAACGGAGATCGAGATAATCAAGGAGATGGCAGAAGAGAGCGGTCTTGAAGAACTTGAGGGGATCTTCCGCGAGTATGAAGAGAGGAAGACCGATGAGGCCAAACTTGTTAAATTTGCTGACCTCCTCTCGACGTTGAGGCAGGCCAAGGCATATGCCGAGAGAGGGTTCCGCACCGAAGACATTGTAGCTAGCTGCGAGCAGGAATTGGAGGGGGTAATGGCGCAGCTTGATAGTAAGCTTAGAAGGCAGATTCGAGCACTTTTATATGATGGGAATTGAAGAAGGATACACTCCAGGGGACAAAAGGAATGACAGAGAAGGCAAATCAGGATGGCAAGACGTTCTATTTCCCGGTACCTGCTGGTACGCCATACTCGATCATAGCTGAAGCCGTGAACAAATTTGATGTGGAGTTAGCGGACAAGGAAGTGACTATCCCGGAGGTGTCGGATAGCCCAACGATGCCAAAATCTTGGGTAATCAAGGGAGAGAAGGATCAGCTCATCAAGGCGCGAGAGCATATAATCAAAAAGATGGAAGAGATGCTCGAGAAGTTCAAGTAACCGCTCATCTCTTTCTGGCATCGTCGACTAGGTCCCTGCTCAGAGCCTTGTCTTCATCAGCGATCTCGGATTGCAGGTCCTTCATTATCAGCGAGAATGATGAAAGAAAGAGTTGCTCGATCGCCCGCCCGAGCGATATGCCGATATTTTGGCATGAGGCAGAAACTCCATCGGCATTGGACTCCAGAAAAGAGTGGAGGGTCTTCGTGAGGTCTGACGCGAGCGGCTCTGCGATCTTCTTGTCGTACGGGCTGCCCAATCGCTCGATGGAGAAGTCCAATGAGAAGATCGGAACGCCCCCTTGCACGCAGGTCTTTCTGACCAAGCCGACCGAATGAAGCCGTTCGAGTCTGCCCTCAGAATCCTGCTGAGTTATGCCCAGAATCTCAACAATCTTTTCGGCGTTGAGAGGGCCGTCGCTGAGCAGCAGTATCGTCTCGCGCAAATGCTCATCCATCATTGAGCTGCAGAAAGCGGGCAGTTTATCGTCAGCTATTGTTAGGCTTACCATCCTTTTCACCCATTGTTTTCAGGAAAGATTTGATCTTGGAGACCATTATTCTTGCATCTGCCTCGTCCTTAGGATATGGAACCCGCACGCTAGGGATGCCCCGCCTCTTGATCAGATGGAGGAGGAATTCGTTTGTACGCCCGCAACTGGCGCACCCAAAGAGGGCTTCAGGCTCCTCCACAACTATGGCACCGTCGGCTTCCTCAATCAAAGGACCAATCAGGGCTAGGCGCCCCCTAACACCCGCAGGAACTTCTATTGCGGCATATTTGAGGCCCCTTCGCGGAAAATCAGGAGTGATGTTCATTGGAGGCGAGTCGATCTCGGGCTTGCTCAAGTTCTTGGAGACCTCTTCGCCAAGACCGAGGGGGGCGTGACCTTCCCTGACCACCAGATCGTAGAGTATGAGGCTATTCGGCGGGAATATGAAGATCTTTGCCAAACGATCCGCCTCCTAAGATGATTTCTCCACTGTTCGCCTTGCTCAACCAATATTTCACTTTTATAACTATCTC
>CAZEMX010000030.1:0-19177 GCA_964513415.1 uncultured Nitrososphaerota archaeon | reverse complement strand
TAATGGACTACAAAGCCGATTTAATAGAAGCAAATATAGAAAACGAAGAAATTCAAGCCACAATGATAATGGCAAAATTTGGATTAGACATTAAGAATTACAAGAAAATTTCAAGTTATATAAAGGAATATTATGGATATTAATAAGACTTATTGCGGAGATTGTTTAGAAGTTATGCAAACATTTCCAGATAATAGTATTGATTTGTTGATAACAAGCCCACCTTACTACAATTCACACAAGAAATATCAGAGAGGGAGCGGTTACCATTATGTTTCTGATATAGGCGAGCCATTATATTTAATTTACGACATGTTTGAAATAGCTAAAACCAAGCTAAAAGAAAACGGTACAGCATGTATTAATTTAGCATTTTCTTATGCCGAAACGGGGGTAATGAGACCGTTTGATATAATAAACAGAATTAGGGGAAAACTTGGTTATTTTGTCAACGATATTATTATTTGGCACAAGAAAAACCCGATTCCGATTAATAATAGATTGACTAATGCCTTTGAATTTATTTTTGTGTTAAGCAATACGCCGGATACAAAATATTATACAAAATCTTATACGCATAATGTATGGAATATTGCCGTAGATACCGGAGGAATAGCAAAAGCAAGGATAGAATATCATAATGATAGATTAAACGAACATCCAACACTTTTTGACGGGTTAGAAGATGATTAATACAGAAAAATATATAAAACTTTGCGATTATGGATTTTTAAATCAATCGGAACTTGCACGAAAATGCGATAATAATGTATTGCTAAACGTAAGCAATTTAAGAGAAGGACTTAATAAAATATCAGATAAAACGGCGGAACGGCTAACGGAAGAGTTAAAAGAAATTAAAAACAAGGTAGCCGAAACCATAAAAAGGGTTGCAAGAAATGACAGCAAATATATTTTTTATCTAAAACCCCAAATAATGTTATTGTACTTTAGGCAGAATATTTATTACTACAGAAGAGCAAATAAGAACTTTACAGAGAAATACAAAGAAAACGTTTTAGATAAATTAACCTTTATTTTAGAAAAATTAGAGAGTGCTTTATGTCAAGATTCAAAGGTTGGACGGGTTCAGCAGTAAGCAAATACGCTATTGAACAGCAAAAAGAACACGAAAAAAAGGAAGAAAAACCGAAAAAACAAAACTTTGATTACGTTTCAAAAATAACAATAGCCTTGAAAAGGGCAAGCTTAGAGTATGAAACAGAATATAAGTTTATTAAAGACAGGCGATTTAGATTTGATATTGCATTACCAAAATATCAAATAGCAATAGAATTTGAGGGGGGAATATTCGCACGAGGACGGCACACAAGACCGCTTGGTTACGCAAACGATTGTAAAAAATATAACCTTGCAACGATGCACGGTTGGAAATTATTAAGATACACGCCAATGGACGCTAAAAAAGCCAATTGGACGGACAACATAGTTGATGACGTAAAACGTATTATTGATGAAAAAAAATTAAAAAAAAAGACTATGTAAATAGATATACTAAAATAAATTGCAATAATAATTGATGAGATAATATGAAGCGTGGGAACTATGAAATCGAAAATATTTTTGAAGATGATAAAATTCTTCTCGAGATATGCGAAAAATATTTTGTAATCGAGAAGAAGCTAAAAAGCAAAAAGAAACCGGTACACGAAAAAAACATAATCGATAGCTTTAAGTTGGATTACAAAATCGAAATAACTCTAGAGGAAGCTGCGGAAATAAAAGATTTTTGCCAAAACGGTGATTATGAATATTTTTCTATGGGGAAAATAAATGAAGATAATAATAATTATTATATAGGTTATTAATATGGATAATATCAAGCAGGGGCAAGAAAAACTAAATGACCTAATATTAAGCGGAAGATACGTAACCCAAGATATAGGCAGATATGCAAAAGCCGAAGAGACAAACGAAATATTGAACTCAGAGATATTAGATGTCTTAAACGAGATAGAAGGTAGATATTTTGACGTAAGTGGTGAAAATAGATATAGGAATTTTGAGACGCAAGATATCCCTTATTCTGTTCTCCGGCGCATAGGGGATACCGAGCCGGCAAGATTGATAAAAAACAAAAGAAGATATGATTTGAGCCAATATGCACAAATACCAAGAAATGATTCAGTGCAAAGAGGGTGCAGGCTTGTATTTACCAACCCCGACTATAACCCTACAAAAGATGAAAAGGCATTGCTAAACATGTGGCAACAAAGGATAGTTGACAACTTGTATTTTGTAGGGAGTGATAAGGAGCCTAATTTTGCAAAGTTTATTGCGGCGGCTTATGAAAATTGGTTTGATGTAGATGATATTACAATCGAATATAGAAGAGATGGCGGCGGGAGACTGTTAAGCTTGCATTTGCAAGACCCAATCCTTTATAAGCCGGTTATTAAGAGGAGTAGAATAAAAAGCATACACGACGCAGAAGACAAGATATTAGAGGAAGCACTAAAAGATTATACCAGTATATACATAGACGATAAACTAAGCGACAAAAAAGAACCGGATTATTTGCTTGTGTATAATAACCGCAGAATAGCAGGTTTGACAAGGGATGTAATACAAAAGTTGCATATGTTTAGCAATACTGACTTTAGATATGCACAAAGGGGGTATTCCATTGTAGAACAAGGGCTAAATATGGTCAGTTTTATTTTGAGTGCCATCAAGATGAACGCAAGTAATTTTTCTAATAATAGGCTACCAGATGGGTTATTGGCATTTACAAGGGGCGGGGCATCACCAATGCAGATGGAAAAATTAAAAAAAATATTAATGGCACACATGACAGGTGCGTCAAACAGGAATCGTTTCCCAATGGTAGGATTACAAGGAGAAGGGGATGTAAAATGGGTAAACACAAGAGCAAGTTCTAAGGATATGGAATATCATTTATGGATCACATTACTTTTTTCTATTTGGTGCCAGCTATCCGGTACAGACCCAAAAGAGATTAGTTTGGGTAGTCATAGCGATGCAGTTGGAAGGGACAGCCTTTTTAGGGAAGCAACAGATGGGATTATTAAGGAGAGCAGGGACACCGGTGCAAAAGCGTTTTTAAAACATTTGGCGGATGGACTAAATGCGACTGATGAACACGGCATGAACATATACCAGGAAATAACAGGCATGGACGTTAGACTCCAGTTTGTTGGTTTTGAAATGGAAGACAAAAAGGCACGTATAGACATGACAAGCAGAGAATTGACGCAAACCAGGTCGATGAACGACTTATTGGCGGCAGAAGACAAAGAAAAATACCAACTAATGGTTGGTGGAGTGAACTTATACGATGTACCAGGTATACAAAATCCCCAAATATTTCAAGCCGTGATGTATAATGCACAGATGAAACGGCAGGATATGATGCAACAGCAACAACAAATGCAACAAATGGGACAAATGCAAGGTGCAAAGCCGCAAGCAGCAGAAGAAAGGCAATTAACTGATGCGGATAAATCTTTATTGCAAGCTTACGGTGAGCCAAAAGATGAAGACGAAGAACAAGACGAACAGCAAGATGAAAACCAAAATATTGATAACCAAATAAAAGAGGATATGGAATGACAATTAAATTAACCGAAGAAGAGCTCAAAATAATAGGCGAGATAATAACAGCAACAGCAGAGAAACTAAAAACGCCAACATATTATAATTGTACTTTTTCATCACAAACTCCATTGGTTATTAAGGGGACTATTAACCAAGAAAATGATAATATTAGCGACATAGACGAAGACAACCTAATCGCCTACATACAAGATAAAACAGGTTTTGATGGCGGTCAAATCAAATGGATATTACAAACAGCAGACGAATATTACAAAAACAATAACAACGAGATATAAAATGCTATATGGTATAGATGGTAAAATTTTGCACTTAAAAGAGTTAGATTTTATTGAAAGGACGTTATTCGGGACTGTATTAAACCCGACAAAGTTTTATAACGATTTAGCGGAATATATGGAAAATGAAGACATAGGAAAGAAACCATATATAACGACAAGCGAACTAAAAAGTTTGGACGAGTTCATTAATGATTATTTGGATGCATTAATCCCGTCCCATAAAACCTGGATGTTGAGGGCATATGTAATCGGCAGGATGTTGGCAGACGCAGAAAAAACAGCAAAAGCTTTCAAGATAATTGATGTTAGTTTGTTGCCGGAAGACATACAAACAGCAGCAAAAGAATTTGGCTTAAGCGTAGAAGAAGTAAAGGCTATTGAGTCAACAATAGAGAACGGTGCAACCTTAATTACCAATACCACCCCGGAAGTTGTCCAAATGGTACGTCAATCAGTTATTGAAAGCATTAAGCGAGGCGAGGGACAGGAAGGAGCGTTAAAACGTATTTATGGGTTATTAGATGGCGATATAGGGGAAATAAATAGAGAATGGCAAAGAGTAGCGATTACAGAAACTAACACAGCTTTTGCAAATGGATATTTAAGCATGCAAAATGAAGGTGACTTAGTGGTCGGATTAAGCATGCCGGACGCTTGCGATTCATGTCTAGACTTAATAAATGGGAAAATATACAAAGTAAGAAAAGAACCGCCGCCAGACTACACTAATTTGGAAGGCGAGGAATATGAAAAGATAGCTAAAATATGGGAAACGGAAATTTGGGAAGGCAAAAATAATTTTGGTAGGAGCCCAAGCAGAAGGAAGAGAATAGACCCAAGAAAAGGGAACACAAAAGACAACCTAAGGGCAAAAGAGCACCACGAAAATAGTATGCCTGTAATCCCAATGCACCCACATTGTAGATGCAAATGGATAAATTTTAATCCAAAATACCAGTTCGTGGATGAAAATCATGAAATAAGATTGAGGGTTGAAGACCCACAAAAGTATGAAAAATGGAAAAGAACGCACAGCGATTTATTTAACTTAGAGAAAAACAATAAATAATTTGGGGACATAGATGATACTAATGCAAATGCCAGATTATGAAGGCAATCTAATTACAAAAGAATTAGACGGCAACTACATAGTAACAAAAAGTCATAGGGGCGAAATAATAAATATTCAAGAACTTGACTTTCTAGTGGAAGGGAAAAAAACAAAGTATGGTATAATAAAAAGCATTAAAAAAAACATTGTAATATTTGACAACAATAAAACCGCAACAAAAGAAACATTAAACAGCTACATCGCAAAATCATTATCACCAATACCACAAAGTACACCAATCAAAGGGACATATATAACTCCAAATGGGTTAAAAATCGAGTTGCAGGAACACAGCCCAGACTTAAGGCTAGTAATAACAAACCCTGATTACATGCGAGAAAATAGCGGCGAAATACTATTAAGGAAAAGCAACACGACCATAATAGTAAAGAAAAAACCATTATTCAACGAAGCAATAATAAAAAGTGTAGTAATAAAGGGAACACAACAGGAAGAAAAACAATGTATCGGTAGCGGGAAGAAAAAACAGATATACATAATCAAAGGGACACCAAGATTTAACTTTATGAAGTACTCTAATAAGCCTGCAGACACTACAAAGGTGGAAATGCCCGAAACGAGTACAGGCGCAAGGTGGAACGTAAAAGGCGGCGAAAAGCCAGGTCATAAGTATATACAGAGGAAGCCTAATAAGACTAACGACGGTTGGATATATCTGTATAAACTCCCAAATGGAGATGAAGAATGGCATGATGAGGATGGTAACAAAGTTGATGATGATAACAAAGTTGATAATGATAATCAAACAGCAAAGATATTACCAACGTTCCCAAGCCTGCAGCAAGGAGATAAAATTATTTTTTCCGGTTTGAACGCAAAGGTATTAGAAGTATCCGATAACTTTATTGCGGTTTTGGATGAAAGAGGAACTACAACAACAATCGATAAAACCAAATATTTAGAAAAGCAAAAACTTTGGGAAAATTACAAAGTAGGGCAAAAAATAAACTATAAAGGGAAAAATGTCACTATAACAAGGAAAACAGATTTAGTTATTACGATAAGGGACGATAATGGTGACTTGGTCGGCGTAATACAAAAACCTGCAAGCATAAAAAAACTTTCTAGTAGTGAATATAGTAATAACCGAATGCAGCAAGCAACAAACTACAAGAATACGGAAGAATATAAGGTATTCAATATAAATTCGAATAATCACGGTTTTACAAAAGTTAATGACTTTACCCGTGAAAAATATTTTAGGGATGGTGACGAGACGCATAAAATAACGTGGGTATATAATGCAGGTGACAAGAAATTTGATGTTTTGATAGATGGCGAGGAATCGGAATACGAAAGCGATGGTGGTCGTTTAATCGATGTCGATACAGATGGTGCATTTATTTATCAAATGGATAATGGGAGTTTAGAACGACGAGAAAGGCACAGAGCAAAACCAAATAAAGAACCTGAAGAAGAAAAAGTTGACACAGATAAAATTAAAAATATAGAAGAAGTTGACAATGACCAATATCAAGACAGTATATTCGCCGGATTATTCGATGATGAAGAAGAAACCAAGCAAGACGAAAAATTAGAAGAAGATAAAAAAGAAGAAGATAAAAAAGAAGAAGAACAAACAATTAATTGGAAAGATAAGATTGATGAAGATTTTGAAATCGATGATGTTGTTATGCGAACAGGGTTTATGCGGAAAGATGGGAGTTATGACTATACGTTTAAGCTTGTTGATGGCAGGGGAATAAATGCAAATATGACAAAAGAAGAAGTAGCCCAAATGGACGCAGATTTTAGGAAGCATGCAGTAAATAGAAAAATACTGCAGAAAATGAAGAAAAAGGATTTAGGAACAAATGGCACTAATAAAAAGGGATTGACCAAAGCGGAAATCAAAAAGCAGGAGATGGAAGAACAGGCAAGAAGAGAACTTGAAGAAAGTGCAAAACGGATTAAAGAAGTGCAAGAAAGTGATCTATTCAAACAATGGCAAAAAGAACATAATATATCAGAGGAAAACGGTTATAAACTTGATGGTACGAGGGCAACGAAGAAAAAAAAATTTGGCGATTATGATTTTACTATATTATATGAATATGATAAAGATAATATAGCCAAACTACCGAAGGTTAAGGGACCTACAAAAACTGTAATATTAGATGATAAAGTATATCATATTGTAGATATACAGGAAATAGACGGAAAACAAAGTTTACTCTTAGCAAATGACGATGATATATCAAATAAAATACATGTTGATATTGATACTTTGCAAGAAGTCAATGGGAAAGGTTTATTTAGACCAGAGGACATGAAGGGGATAAAGAGCAATAAACCGTTAAGCGAAGTATTTATTACAGGGGAGCCATATAAGGTAGAATATGAAATTATAGAAGCAGATGAGTTACATGTCAGCCATGATTATGACCCGGGTGCAGATGTTTTTATTGATGATAAAAATTATAAGTTGCCGCAAAATAGAACGTATACAAGCCAATCAGACAAAGAAAAAGTACTATCCATAAGCATGGACCCAAAATTTGAACTGTTAGCAGATTCACCTGTTGCAGATGTTGGTTCGCCAATAGTAACAGGAGATTACCAAGCCGTCGGAGGTAATGGACGAGGGATGGGAATTAAATTAGGGTATAGTTCAAAAGGTGGAGAATATCAGTATAAAAAAGATTTATTGGCTAATGCAGAAAGATTAGGTTTTGATAAAGAAAAAGTTGGACGTATGAAACATCCGGTATTAGTTAGGAAGTTAGTTAACGTAAGCAATGAAGAAGCAGGCGCATTAGCCGGCAAAACTAACGTTTCAGCCATGGCGGCACAAAGCCCCTTTGAAATAGCCGCTGCTAAAGTAAATAGCATGGAAGAAAATGATAAGATGTATATTTCGGGGAAAATATCATCAAAATTGCATGAACTTGGCGGAGATGCAACTTTGACCGATGTACTAAACAAATTGGCAGATGATATAGGGCATTATTTAGTGGAGAGGTCAATTATAGCGCCTAACGAAAAATCAAATTATGCGGATGATAATGGCAATTTTATTGGAGAAAAATTTAAGGATATAGCGTTGAACATAGCATTAGGGGGTGCTGCTAAATATTATGATAAAGTAAATAATAATATAAAAACAAGAATAAATAGGGCGGTGCCTTATTTAATGCTAATCAATAGCAAAAAAAGAGATAAATTCAAAAATGCTTTTGAAAACGGGTTATACCTAGCGCGAAAATATAAAGAAGAAGCTAAAGAAAAAGAAACTTTAGAAGAATATTTAAAAAGGAAGCAAGACCAAGTAATAGGTGACAAATTAGCCCCTTTATCACAATACGATATAGCAATGGCAGACGCATTAGCGAATGATAAAGTTGAAACATTTAGTGAAAGATTTCATGGGTTCTATGCTTCAAATGTAAGTGATGAATTGTCATTTGTATATGAGGAAATAGAGGACGAAGAAGAAGCATTAAAAAAATATTTTATTGAAAATGACGGCGAAGTATTAAGCGAAGCAGCAAAAGCATTCCCGAACGGTATAAAATTAGAAAAAAGCATATTTACAAAATTATTAAAATATTTTAGGCGATAAATTCTTTTTCCTTTGCTTTTAATAAAAAATTAATTATTTTACTAACCGAAAATAAAACTGTTCGGAAAGTAAAATGACAGAATTACTTATTTATACCGATTTAATAGTTACTGCAATATTTTTTATAGCGGTACTATTTGCAAAGACTAAAAAGGAATGTAGATGAAGCAAATTATTAACGTTAAAAGAAAAGATGACGTTTATTATGCCACATATTTAGAAGGCAAAAAAAACACACTTCAGAAAGCCCGAATAACCGAAGCAACTTACAACTTATTCAAACAATCCCTTAAACGCCAAAAAGAACTATGCGGACTGAATTAACAGTTGACCCATACAAGCTTTATTTAGGTAACACGTTAGAAGTACTAAAGACGTTTCCAAACGATTGTATTGATTGTGTAGTTACTTCACCACCTTACTATATGATGAGACGATACGAAGGCATCCCCGATTATATTTGGGACGGGGAACAAGATTGTGAACATGAATTTGATATAATTAAAACCAGAATAATCGGTAGTAGCAATCCAAATTCGCAAGTAACAGCAGCCAAGAATTATTTAAAATACATGGGTGCGGAAGAAGATAAATATTTACGTTCCAATATCTGTACTAAATGCGGTGCATGGAAGGGGCAACTTGGAAACGAACCGACATATACAAAATTCATTGACCACCTAATCCAGATAACAGCCGAGTTAAAAAGAGTATTAAAGCCAAGCGGAACGATGTTTATTAACTTAGGCGATACATACAGAAATAAAATAGCTTTATTAATCCCGAGCAGATATGCTATTAGATGTATTGACGAGTTAAATTTAACTGTACGTAACGATATTATTTGGCACAAAAAAAATGCAATGCCCGAAAGCGTAAAAGATAGATATTCTAAGACTTATGAGCATGTTTTATTTTTTACTAAAAGCGACAAGTATTATTTTGATTTAGACTCCGTTAGAAAACCTTATGCAGAAACAAGCCATAAAAGATATGAGTACGGCAGAAAAACAAATAAATACGAAGAATTAGGCGTAAAAGTTAACGCAAATAGCACGTTCATAAGAAAAGCTATTGAAACAGGTTTGCCGATTAAAGATATTTGCCCTATGAATCCTTTAGAAAAGAACCCGGGCGATGTTTGGCGTATATCAACAAAACCAAGTAGTAAAAAACATTACGCAACTTATAACTCCGAATTAATCAACAAGCCAATTCTTAGCGGTTGCCCAATTAACGGTATAGTCTTAGACCCGTTTGCCGGTAGCGGAACAACATTAGCAACTGCGATTGAATTAGATCGTAAAGCAATAGGTATTGAAGGAAGCGAGACCTATTATGAAATAGCAAAAGAAGAATTAAATAAAAAATTATGTAACCAAAAAATAGAGGGGGTGGCATGAGCTTTAGCAGAGACGAAGAAAGAATATTAACAAGTTTTGTTAAGGAATATTTTAGGAAGAACCCAAACAAGCGTCATGAGATTATTCAAGACAGGATATTTTATAAAAAATTAATTAAGCTCGGATTGGTAAAACAGTACCCTTTGCAGTTCATGTTTAGAATAGCTGCAAAAGAGATATTAAAAGAAGATAAGTCTTCAATAAAAGAACTATCAAAAATGCTTGAATTAAGCGAAGTAAGTTTGTATAATTATTTGAACAGGGGGCTAAAGAATAACAAGCATGATAAGAACACTTATTATTACTCAATTGTAAGATTTGTGCCGGATAAAGTAGCAGGGGAATTCGTAAATGTTGGGATGATTGCAGTAAGCGGTGCAGATAGATTAGTTGCTGCGAAATTTGTAGATGATATTGATAGGATAATAAATTTTTATAACATAAGCGATGCCGGTAAAGATAAGATAAAGGATGATATAAGAATGATATTAAAGCAAATTAATGAGTATAATAAGTATGATGATACACTTGGAAAGGGTGGATACAATTATTTATGCAATATGGTATATCATATTAAAAAAAATTTGGGTACAAGCAGTTATGCATTTAATAAAATATATAAATATAGCTTTGAGAAAAAGATAAATTTGGAAGAATTTAAAGAAGCAATATACAAGAAATATATCAAAGAGGGATAAATGGAACACTTAGTAAAAATTCACAAAAAGTATAACCATGTTGCTATAATAGATTTAGCGATGGCTGTAAATATAGAAAAATATATAGAAGAGAACACAGAAGAAAACGAGGCGATAATTAATTCATATGCAGGCAAAAAAAAAAGAGATAGGACAAGCAATAATAATTGACAACAAATTAAATATTACATCAACTCCAATATATTTATCAAAGAAATGGAAATTTTTTATTGACTATAAAGATGTCAGAAAAAAAAGAAAGCTTAATTTAAGCGATTTTAATCAAGATGGAATAATAAAAACACCAGACAAGGCAGAAGATGAACACCGACAAGCATAAACAACATATTGAGCATATAGACGTATTACATAACGGTTTTGTAAGGCTTATAGACGTAATGGGTGATGACAAAGCAATTGTCAATGCTGCTCGAATATCATACGGGGACGGGACAAAGACAGTAAGCGAAGATAGGCAGTTAATACGTTATTTGCTAAGGAACGGGCACACAAGCCCTTTTGAGATGTGCGAAATGAAATTCCATATAAGGTTGCCGCTTGATACAATGCGGCAACTCGTTAGGCATAGAACAGCGTCATTAAATGAATATTCAACCAGGTATTCTATCGCTATTGACATGTATAATAGCACCAATCCTAATGAATGGAGGGGACAATCAAAAATCAACAAACAGGGTAGCGGTGAATTTATCGACGAGGAAAATGGTAAGATATTCACAAATATAGAAGAAGCTGTTATATCACAAGCCAGGAACAGCTATGACGAGTTAGTAAATTATGGAGTAGCAAGAGAACAAGCGAGGAAAATACTACCTTTAGGCACGTATACCGAAATATATTGGAAAATTGACCTGAGGAATTTAATGCACTTTCTAAAGTTGCGGTTGGATATACATGCACAACATGAAATAAGAGAGTATGCAAAAGCTATAGCAAAAATTGTAAAGGAGGAATTCCCTATTACTTACGAAGCTTTTATAGATTATATATTAGAAGCGGTAACGTTTAGCAGTCAAGAGATGGAAATAATTAACAATATCATCAACAAAAATGCTATTGACAGTTGCTATTATCAAGATTTAAGCAAAGGCGAGATATTGGATTTCAAGAAAAAACTCAACATAATAGATTAAAAAAAAGGAGAGTAAAATGTTAAACGAAGAAAATACTTTCTTTGATAAATGTATATTGATTTTTAAGATTGTTATTATTATAATTGTCATATTAATATTTACATCATGCAGAAAAGAACAAGCACAAAGCAAGTCAGTGCCGCAAACAATAGAAGGGACGATAATAGGGAAAGAAAGCAATGTTCCTAAGGTCGGCAGCGGAAAAAACAATGATACAATAGTAGAATGGAAATATACAATAATAGTTGAAATAAAAGGCACAATAATACATACTATTAGCAGGGAACAATACAGAAGATATAAAGAAGGTGACAAAATAAAAATTATCATGAAAGAAGAAAAATAGTTCACTTAAGGAGGTGAAAATGAATCTATCCGACAAAGTGTTGATGGAATTAATAAAAAAAAAGATTAGCGAAACCGAAAGCATTTTTTTACCTAATTTTTATATGCATTATAACGCAACGGGGACAAAATGGGAAGCCGATTTATTCCAGTTAACAAAGAACAATTTTACTATTGAGTATGAAGTAAAAGTATACCGGTCGGATTTAAAAAAAGATTTCCTTAAAACTTGGTGGAGCTATGACAAGAGTACACCAAAAAAGCATGACTGCATACTAAATGGCATGCGTTCCAATCGTTTTTATTTCGTCATCCCAGGAGAGTTCACAGAAGACAAAAAAATAATGGAGATAATACCGGACAAATATGGGATTATTACCTATGAACTTGACAGAAGCGGCAAATATGAAATGTTTAAATATTATCGGAAAGCAAAACTGCTGCATAAAAATAAAACCAAATATAGAGAATTTGTAATAAAAACATTAATAAGCAAATATAACTACCTTTACATAAAATACATTAAAAGCCAACAAAAGATTATAGACATGATAAACAGAGGGGCGTCATAATTAATCTTAGTCAAAGGCACACTATAATAATATTAAAGAGGAATAAATGAAAACAGAGCAAGAAATAAAAGAACAAATGAAATAAGAAGAAGAACAATACAAAAAATATTATATCGATAAGGAAATTACATATAGAGATTATAAAATTACAATTTTATTGAATAAAGTTTAGAGACTTAAGAAAAACGAGGTGTGAAATGGAGAACAAGGAAAAACATGAAATTGAGAAGCAGTTTGAGGAATTGGAAGAATTAACCAAAGAACAGTATCCTGATTTATTAAATAAGGATGAGATAATTCAAAGGTATCAACCAACCTTAGAATCTATCAGACTTTTAAATAGCCTAATGCCCACCGAAAATTGGACAACCACTTTTTCTAATACAAGTAGCGGAGTTGTTAATGCCATCTTGGGGTGAACTTTTTACAGAAGTACAAAATGGATTACAAACAAATCCAAAAATAATTGACGAAATAATTATTCGTAGCATTTCCAAATTACACGAATATACCAGAAGAAACACGATAGCATATTTTAGTAATAGTATAAAGACAAATAATCAGGAGTTAAAATGAAAACAGAAATAATAAATCCAGAACAATTATTAACTTTAATCAAAACACCAGTTGTTGATAGAAGATTCCCAGAATGCTGTAGTGATATTCAAGGTAATGGAATTATACATATATGTAACTTTGAAAACGATGTGAATGATTTTTGTTCTTTATTCGGTGAAGATTTAGAAATGACGGATTTAGGATATAGGCATGAAAGATGTCAAAAGTGTTTAGATAATTTTAAAGTAAAGGTGTAGTAAATGGCAATACAAAATAGTTACAAACGATGTGGTGCGTGTGGTAATTTTTTAGATAATGACGACAATTATTTTATTGGTGAAATAACCGAAGAAATGGTAAATAATGATAAAGTAGAACTTGGTATATGTGAATCTTGCAGTGCTGATAGAGCAAGAGAAATGTTAGAAAGCCAAAGAAGGCAAGAAGAAGAGCAAGAACATTTAGATAATTTTTTTATAGAAAATTTTAGGTGAATAAATGGACGCAGACGATAAAACAATACTCAAAGTATTAATCCCTGTAATGATATTTGCTATTTACGGGGTAATTAGGTTATTTAGTGATATAATTGATTTATTTATTTAGAGAGGAATAAAATGAAAACAGAACAAGAAATAGAAGCACAAACATTATGAAAATAGGCTTTGATTATGACGGAACGTTAACTAATCCAATAATACATGATTTATATAAAATATTGCAGAAATGGACTAACATACCTAATTCATGCTATAAAATGTATATCATTACGAATAATCCGCATATCCATGCTATTATGTCAATTTCCGATAAAATCGGTGATGTAACGATTATATCTACCAAAGATAAAGCTAAAATAATTAATATCGAAAAGATAAATTTATATTTTGAAGATAACCCCATAGAAGCTAAACTATTGCAAGAACAATGCCCAAATTGTAAAGTGGTTTTAGTTGATACATCATGGTATCAAGTAAATAAAAGTGGGGAACTAATAACAGGTATAAAATTAAATCATTAACAATTTGAGGAACAATAATGGAATTAAGGTGCGAAGAAGCAGCTAAATATTTAGGAATTAATCTAAAAACTTTATACGTATATATACATAAGGGTATTATTCATAGTAGAAAAGAGAAGAACAGACGAGGAGGCAAAGGGAACTTAACTTTTATTGATATTAATGAATTAAACAATTACAAGAACAAAAAATATGGCGAAAAAAATACTACGGTGATGCGAAAAGTTAAAAAGGTAATACCTACCCTTGAGACTACATTGAGCAGGATGGTAGGCAAATATTACATCTACAAACTAAACTATGTCAAAGTAATTGGCTACCAGGTAGTAGGTGACTCAATAAAAATATGTACAGATAAAGGGGAATATTTGATTAACGGACAACATACCAAAAACGAATTAAAAAACTTTTTATTAGCAGAGAGATAATAAAATAAATCAATAACCCGCCACAAATATAACACAAACTTAAAAAAAACAACTTTATCAAGATAAAATTAATTCGATATTTACAATAAAATTGTTTTTGGAGTTTGGTTTGTTTAAAAATAACAATAATACAATTACATTTTATGCCCCTGCATTCCTTGAAAAAAGTACAAAAACAGGGAAGAGCGGAAAAGAAGTAATTTATTCTGTTGGTGGAATAATATCAACAGAAGATAAGGACACAGACGGCGAAATAGTAAAAGGATTAGATGTAGATACTTATTTCACAGGTGGGTGGGGCAAAATAAAATATGAACATGCAGAATATAAAGAACCTGATTGTTTTATTGGGTTCCCTAAGAAAGTTATAAAAAAAGGCAAAGAAACACATTTTATTGGTGAATTAATAGGTTTTGACCCTGAAGCAAAGGACGAAGATTTAAGCATCCAACAACGTCTTGCAAAAAGTACTGTGAACATATTGCAGCAGATAGAAGAATTTAACAAACGTAACCCAGCAACACCGCAAAAAGCCGGTTGGAGTATTGAAGGGAAAATAATAGAAAAGAGCAAAAACCTAATTAAAAAGGCACAAGTAGTAAACGTAGTATTTACAACGAAGCCGGTAAACACTCACACATACGCACAATTAGTAAAATCTTTAGAGGTTGGTTATAACATTGGTGGAACAGACCAAACAGGTTTTGGGGCAACAAGAGTAGAATCAATAGAAAACGATAATAAAAACAGAGGTAAAAAAATGACCAAAGAGAAGTTCTATAAAAGTTGTATTGAAAAAGGCATGAGCAAAGAAGAAGCCTTGAAAAAAACACAACAATGGGAAGCTGAAAATAGAGACAAGATTGAGGAAGAATCTACAACAGCAGAAAACAATGCCGATAAGGCTGCTCAAATATTTGGGAAAAGCATACAGATTTTAGGTGACATAAGAGATTTAGACAAGTACAACCCTAATATCGATGATGTAGAAAAAAATATTGAAAAAAGTATTAACACCAAATATGAAGAAGACATTGATATTACAACATACTTAAACGGTATTAAAGAACTTGCAAAGTCAGCCGTTGTTGGCAGCATGTTATCAAACGAAAAAGATGAGATAATCATCAAAGGGCAAGCCGTGACATCAAAAGGCTTAGAAATATTAAGCGATGTAACTGCATCAATCGTCAAGCAAAACGCTTACTTGCAAAACAAGATAGATAGTTTGCAAAAAAGTCTTGACACTACAAACTTTTTATTAGCAAAAAGCGGAGGTATCCTAACAACGGATATCGCAAAGTATAGCATACAAGAAAATGACGTGTATGAATTAAAGGAATTGAGCAAATCTAAAAAGCTTGAAATCCTTAGTGATGGAGCTATAAAAGGCGAAATTCCCATAACCGAAGTAATAAAGTATGAAAATAGCAACGTGCTATCAAAAGAATTAGAGAACTATTTGAACAAAAAATTAGATAATAGATAGAGGTAAATATGGAAGCATTAGAATTCGTACATTCCGGTTTTGACGATATGACAATCGACAAAATAAACGAGATACAAAAGTCGTTATCGGTTGGCTATAACTATAGTACTGTTGACCAAACAGGTTTTGGGGCAACAAGGGTTGAATCCCTCGAGACGACGATGAAAATGGCAGTAGCACAAGAAAGCAGCATTCGTTTTTTCAAGGCACTTGGGAAAAAACCAGCAACAAGTACTATAGAAGAATACACAAAAATGAATGAATTAGGGTCGGCAAACTTTTTCACTGAAGGTGGTAGCCCTGAAGAGTATGATGAAGATATTTCAAGAGAATTCGAGAAAGTAAAATACATTGGAGCACTTGGTAAAATACCTTTTGTTGCAACAATGGTCAAATCAATCGTGGACAACGAAGCAATGATTATTAAAGCAAAAACTGTTGCTATTTTGAAAGAGTTGAACTATAAATCATTATTTGGCAATAGCGATTTTGCAAGTGCAGAGTTCAATGGTATTTTGAAACAGTTTGAGGACAGAGTAAGATACAAAACCCAAAACGTTATTGATTTAGGTGGCAAACATCTTACGCCGGAGGTAATTGGTCAAGGTGCATTAGTAATCCAAGAAAATTATGGTGACCCAATGAACCTAAAATTATGGGGTTCACCAGGATCATTCCAAGATTACGCAAAAGGATTGATTAGAACAAAAACATTTATGGTCGGTAATAACAATGTAAATAGCCTTGCAGTTGTGCCAAGAGATTTTGAACTTGGTGAGGGTAAAGGTAGATTTGAAGATGATATATTCTTAAAATCGAGAGGTGCACATTACCACGAAAGACTCCATCCAAAAATGAATAAAGAAATGGATACATTCGTAGCGACATCACCAAAAGCACCGGCAAAATTAAATAGTTCCACAGCGACAGCGACCGCAGGTGCAGATACAACGAGCAAATTACCTGCAGGAACATATGATTATGCTATTACGGCACGCAACAATTATGGCGTTAGTGCAGCATATGAAATTAAAAATGTAGTAGTAACAGCTAATCAAAAAGTGACATTTACCTTATCCGATAACGACTCGATAAGCGGACAAGAAGCATTAAGTTTTGAAATATACCGCAAACCTGCAAGCAATACATCCCCACAAGCTTACAGATATTTAAACACTTTCAAAACAGGTTCAACTATTGTAGACAACGGCGAGTATATACCAGGCACTACAACAGCGTTCTTATTTGATTGGGATTTTGAACAGGTACTAGCATACAAAGAATTACTACCGATGGTTAAGATGCCTTTAGCACAAATAGACGATAGTAAACGTTGGATGCAAAAACATTATGGTACACCAATTGTTTATAATCCAAACAAGATAGTAGTATTTAAGAACGTTGGCTCGGATTTATGGAGCTAGATAATTTTTGTTGATTGGTTGGGTACATATAACTCCCAAAATAGTAAGGGGAAGGGTCTAATGTTTCTTTCCCTTGCTTTTATTACAAAAATTAACGAATGGTGAAACATGGAATATTACATAAAACACAAGTATTTACGGAACACTCAACTAATTGTTGCAAAGGAAATTAGCAACACTTGTATAATTACGCTTGATGAGAATGGGTTAGTGCTTTTAGGCAAGGAGGAAGCCGAAGTATTACTAACCAACCCTGAATTTACAATTGAAAAAGAATGTTATGATGAACCGGTATCGGGGAATATAAAGATAGAAACAACTGATAACGAAGCAAAAACTATAATAGAGACAAAAGAGAACAAAAAGAAAATAAAAAAATAGAGCAATATATTTGTATTTATTTTTGTATTTTCTATTAAAATTTGCGAGATAACAATGAAAAGAATCAAAATAGGTATTCCACAAACAATAACGTTAAATCAAGCAAATTTACCTGCAAACAAACAAATATACCTATCCGTATATGGTGAAAATGGTGGTCTTTTATTAAACCATACCAACCAAGAATTAGAGGACATCAGTTTAATCCATAATGCAACTACCGGATTATACGAGACGAATATAACAATAAACCAAAATACGCCTAATCAGTATATACGTTTGTTATTCTCATCAAATGAAATAAATATAGAAGATGTATACGCCCCAGAAGACGCATATATCTATTCAAATAAAATATCCAAACAACAAATAGTTCCATCGCAATATTTTATTGATTATGTTTTGAATCTTGGTAATAATACAGACCCTTTATATAAAGAAACTATAACTACATATATAAATAGTAATCGTAGCGGATTAAGGAGCTATTTAGAATCGGCACAAAGTAATTTGGAAATGCAAAGTAATTTATACTTTCAAGAGACAATATTAACCGAAAAAAAGGATAATAATTACGAGCAATTCAATTTCCATTTTTGGCAGTTCGCCGTAAATTATCCGCCAATAAATAGTATTGAAAGGGTTAAGTTAAAATTTGGAGATATGGAATTAGCCGATATTTCGCCAAGTCTGTTTAAATATGATAGGATAACCGGCTTAGTAGAATTCCTACCTGTACCAACAGGGAACACAGCACATTTATATAACTTATTATTAAGCAACCTAAGTATGTTTGGTGTAGGCGTAATAAATGGCGGTGTATATGGTAGGATACCTAACATGTTTGAATATACGTACAAAACAGGTATAATATACGAAGGTTCAGACGATAACGAAAAAGAAAATATAAGGATTGCAATTTGTAGACGAGCATTTATTGATTTGCTAAATTACATTGACAATAGCGGTAAAATAAATAGCATAAGTGAATCTATAGATGGAGTAAGTAAAAGCATTAGCTATTCCACAAGTGATTTAATTAGAAGGTTAAAAGAAGATGAGAACAATTTTATAAATATGTTACAAAAACGTTATGGTAAAGGCGTCGATATGGTAGTTGTTTAATCGGATA
>CAZEMX010000029.1:0-19203 GCA_964513415.1 uncultured Nitrososphaerota archaeon | reverse complement strand
GCGGGGGTTTTAACCGCCGAAATTCCAGAGTAGTCCCCTTGATTGACATGGTTACTACTCTCACTCCAATAAAATTTTTTACTAAAAAAATTTTTAGTAGAAATTTTTTATCAATTTAACTCATTTTAACATTTATACTGGAAAATTTTTTCTGCTAATTTTCGGCAGCAAAAGTTTGTTTGCTGCCGATTTATAGAAATGCTATAGTATTTTACAAAATCACATTAAAATGTGTAGTTTTTCATACATTAAGCCAGTTTATACCCTTTAAGGTATGACTTTTCATACTTTAATGTGATTTATACCATAAAGGGTATAATATATGTTTCAGCATATAATTTATCCTGTATTACTCTATTTTATATCTGTAAGCATATAACTTGACTTTTTCTTTTAGTTTGTCAGGATATAGCTTTACTTTGTTCACATAAAACTAAAGTTCATGATTCATAAACGTATAGTTTATTAGACACTTTGTAAATAAAGTGTTAAAATATGTTAAAGTTCTAACTTTGAAATTCAAAGTTCCTAAAATGTCAATTTTTTTTATTATGTTTGCATTTGAAAGACGTGAACCCCACGTATCCCCTCCGAGGGCATAAGTAAGTAGGAGGGCAGACAGAGGATTGTAAGAGTAACCTCTGGTAAGTATTGTAACAAAAATATACTAAGTTTGTTACAAATATTAACCAATGATGGCGAAATGAGATTTCTCCTCTACTTTCAAAAGTGAGAACATAGAGTATTGGGAAGGAATAAAGCTAAAAGGGTGATAGGCTCCTTCAAGGGTGTAATCGAACAGCAATACTTGAAAGTTTAAACGTATTTTAAAAACTGCTAAAGCGGTAGGGGATTTTCTATGAGAAATAAAAATATAATTCAAATCCCTCTGTTCGAAGGGGATATAGAGGTCTATACTAACAAAAATAAAATGTTAGAAAGACTATTGGAACTAGGCTTGGTTAGAAAGGTAAGAAAAGACAAAGCTAAACAACTTATAAATACAGCATATGGAGTAGTTTATTATGAGACAAAAACAGATTTAATTATCTTAGTTTATTTACCTTCTCATTATGATGATGTAACTGTTTCTCATGAAATAATCCATATTATAACAGCTTTTTATAAATATTATAATTTACCAGCACCTAAAGAAGGCAGGGATGAAATATTTGCCAGATACCATGATTACCTCATGACAGAAATCAAAAAAAGAATTTATGGTATTCAGGAGAAAACTGAATAAAACATTAAGTAAATAAAATAATTAATATCTTTGTATCAATGACTCCAGTAATTAAAGATAAATATGAGGTAAAGGAAAAAGAGTTTTACAGAATTTACTTCAATATCATAAATATAAAACTACCAAAGAAACTTACTCCACAAGAGATAGAAGTGCTTTGTATTATATGTAGTAAGCCCTTAAACTTTTATCTGGACAGTAAAAGAGCAGCTAATCATAAAAGTAGAAAATACGAGATAGCTGAAGAGTTAGGAGTAAATAAAACAGTAGTATATGGATTTCTAAATGGTCTTATGTCAAAAGGATTATTAATCAAAAAGTCAGATGACTTTATAGAACTTCCAGAAGGAATACAAAAGTTAAGAACAGTAATAAAAAACAATCTTAAAACTGGTGCTCCTTTTACATTTGATTATGTTTTTAATTTTACAGTATTATGATAACCGATAAAATAGAACAAGAAATTAAAAAGTTTGTGCGTCAACATGAAAGAAACCCAGACCTTTTAATTCTCGATAGAGTTTCCTACGCTGCTCTTTTAGATGCAAGAGATATAATAGATGGTGATATTCAAGAGTATGCAGGAATGGAAGTAGTTATTGAACCTAAAGATGAAGGACATGTCAGAGTCATCTAAAAAAATAACTATTGTAGACGAAGAAATGTCTAATTATACAAAAGAAATGTATGAAGCAGCTTTACCAAAATTAGCAATGACTGAAAAACAAAGAGAGAAAATTATTATACTTGGAACAGGTGGAGAATTAGATGATAAATTTGCAGAAGAATTTAAACAAAGAGTAAAACTTCCAAGCGAATGTTATCCTGGAAAAAATGGAACTTCATTTAAAACTACATTAGATAAAGATTTGAAAAATAGTTTAATTATAGTAGATGATAACCTTCCAAGACCTAGTAGAAAAAGTAAGCAAAGAAACTGGTTATTCAGAAGAATTAGTAAAATTATGCATAAGGCACAAGTTTTCCTGGTTAAGAGAAAAACTAAAGTCTAATACAGAAGTAGCTATCTTTGACCAATTTTGGGGAACATATTTTATCTCAGAAAAAAGAGTTTATAGATATGTTAAAAATCATCCTGAAGACGAGACATTTAAAGATATACTCGAAAGAGTAAAAAAATATAATCAATCTAGAAAAAAAGATGAAAAGAGTTAACGCTGATATTTCTTCAGCAAACTATGACGAGATGAACCTAACAGGTTCAGAAAGCACTCAGGAGTATCTCCTAGAAAAACAAAAAGAAGTAGACGCTTATAATGAAGGTATTAATACAGTTCATCCTTTCTTTGCAAATAGAAAATTTGTTGAAGGCGTAATAATTGTAAGACTTTTTAAATTTGACTTCTTAAAGAAAATTGAAGTAATGGGTCAAGAGTCTTATATCAGAGCTTATCAGAAAATGAAAGTTCCTGATGGACACGATGAACATGGTAGAGAAAAATATAAGTATGTTGAAAATCTTTTACCTTATAAATTCGAAGGTGTTATTGTTTCCTTTGATGAAACATTAAAAGAAAAACATACACATTTAGAAAAAGGATTAAAGGTTCAATTAGTTCTTTTCAATATTATTGATTTCTTATATTATCCTGATAGAGAAAAAGAAGATGAACCTTGGACTCCTGAAGATGTTAAAGAAGGAAAAGATGTGCTTAGTAACTTTGAAGGTTACGTAAAAGTTAGAGCAAATATGATTGAAAGTTACGAAGTATGAGAATAATTTCCTTTAATCCAAAAGAATTACTAAAACAAGGAGTTGATGTATTAGCAAATGCAGTAAAAGTAACTCTTGGACCAGAGGGTAAAACAGTTATTCTTTCTACAAAAAATGGTAGAAAAATAACAAAAGATGGAGTTTCTGTAGCAAAGGAAATCTTTTTACTAGACCCTATATCAAATGAAGCTGCTCAGATTGTTAAAGAAGTAGCAAGTAAAACTGCAGATATTGCAGGTGATGGCACAACAACAGCTACCGTTTTAGTTCAATCGCTCATTAATGATTTAATTGATGAAGATTTACATAGTTCTTTCTTTAAGGAATTAAATGAAGAAAAAGAAGAAGTTATAGAGTTTTTAAAATCTAAGGCTAGAAAAGTCTCAGCAAGTGATATTAAAACTTTAGAACAAGTAGCTACTATCTCAGCAAACAATGATGAAGATTTAGGTAAAATTGTAGCTGAAGCTGTTCATGTTACAGGTGAGTATGGAATTGTAACTGCAGAAGAAGGAGATTCTTTTGAAACTAAAATTTCTCTTACTCAAGGCATGAACTTTGATAATGGTTATGTTTCTTCTTTATTTATTACAGACCAGGAAAAATTAATCTGTGAAATGGAAGATGTAATGATTTTTATGTATGATAATGAACTATCTACAATAAAAGATATTCTTCCTATTTTGAGAAGTACTGCAGCTAGAAAAAAATCTTTGTTAATTATAGCTAATGACATTACTGGTGAAGCTTTATCTACATTACTAGCACAAAAACAAATAGGATTTAAATGTGCTGCTGTTAAATGTCCTAGTTTTGGAGATTATAAAAAATCTTTAATGGTAGATATAGCTACTGTAACTGGTGGTGTTTATTTAGACTCTCAAAAAGGAATGAAATTTGAAGATTTAACTGATGTTCATTTTGGATTTGCTGAAAGAGTAGTTATTACTAAAGATGAAACCACTATTATAAAAGGAGATGGAAACGAAGAAAAAATCTCTTTAAGAATTAAGCAATTAGAAAATCAAATTGAAAATACTGAAAATGAGTATGAAGTAAATTTCATGAAAAAAAGAATTGCTAAAATGAAAGGTGGTGTAGCAGTTATTGAAGTTGGTGGTTTCTCTGAAGTAGAAATTAAAGAAAAGAAAGATAGAATTGAAGATGCTATTTATGCTGTAAGAGCAGCTTTAGAAGAAGGTGTTGTAGAAGGTGGTGGAATTGCTTATTTAAGAGCTACAGAAATTTGTAAAAACAAAGCTTTAAAAAATGCATTAGTTTCTCCTTTTGAACAAATATGTTTAAATGCTGATATTAAACCTTTAACTGAAGAGATAAGAAATAACAAAATTCCAGGTATCAATATTAAAACTATGGAAGAAGTAGATATGTTTGAAGCAGGAATTGTAGACCCTTTAAAAGTTACAAGAACAGCTTTAGAAAATGCAGTGAGTGTTGCTACTACTTTCTTAACTACTAAATGTATAATTGTTGAAAAATGATACAGTTCAAGTTGTTATATCTAAAGAAAGATATGATGAACTTATAAAAAAAAGAAGAATTAGCAGACAATAATACATTTACCATGTATTTAAATAATGCAGCTTTTACTAACTCAAATTTGAAAAAAATAGATTATCCAGTAGTTAGATTAGAAAGAGGAAAACAGCTATTAGATACTTTTACTAAAACTGATGCAGTATGTGTTTCTAATGCACTTTTAGAAGTAATAAGAAGATGGAGTTTAATAAAAAAATGAAAAGGTTTAATTCAATAGGATACACAAATTTTCAAGGAAGAGGAGATATGTTCTTTGTAAATAATGACATAAAATAATAAAATATGAAAATAGCAGAGTAGAGGAGAGGCTGTCCTCGCTTGGCTCATAACCAAGAGACCGTGGATTCAAATTCCACCTCTGCAACAAATTGCAATTAAAAAAGATAGCTAACAAAGAAATCAAAGTATTTGGAATCTGCTATCTTATACATAGGTATCGACAATTGGTAGTCAACAGGTCTCCAAAACCTGAAAAGTGGTAGTTCGAATCTATCTACCTATGCACCATGATAAATAAAATAAAAAAAGGAAAAGCATCAGAATATATAGCAATTTTTTTATTGCTGTAGATACAGAAACTTTTGAAGTGTTTATGATTCCTATTGAGTTTATTAATAAATATACTTCTTGTATTCATAAAAAGAAACTAAAAGAATTTAAGATAAATTAAACTAAGTGGTGTTTGATGTGAGTTACTTCGCTTTTTTTGTAGTAAAAATTACGAAACCAAAAACCTCCATCAGTTTTTCCCTTAGTTGTTTTTTGGTCTTATGGTGAAACTGGCAGCACACGATAGTCTTAGGAACTATTGCAGAAATGCGTGAAGGTTCGAAGCCTTCTAAGGTCACATATTTCCCTTTAATTTAAAGGTAGAATACCACCTTTACATGATGGTAGTGGGAGTTCGATTCTCTCAGGGGAAACTTTAGGAATGGTAGTTCAAGTGGTTGAAGACGGCTGTCTGTAAAACAGCTACCCTTGTGGTAAACATCGTAGGTTCGAATCCTACCCAGTCCTCATGATTGCTAAAAACTTAGGAAGAACAGAATATCCTGGTGGATTATCTGTTGAAAAGTTTAGAGAGTTATTTCCAGAGTATAAAGACATAAATGACGAAAGACTTTGGAACGCAATGGAAGATTACGTTTTATCAGTTGGTAAAATATGGGTTCCATTAGAAGAAGACGGTTATACAGAAAATACGTATGATTATGGAACTTGTGTAATTACAATGTATACATGGAATACATATATTTGTAAAGAAACAGGAGAAACTAAATCAGGTAAAGAATTATTTAATGAACCTACACCAACACAAAATGTAGATTCTTGGAGAATGGAAACATTAGATTTTGGAGTAGCATATAATAACAAAAATGCCAATTAAACTTTGCTCGGTGAAGCCCATATTTGTAGTATGGAAGAAGTGGGTTCAAATCCTACAATTGGCACTTGGAATCTAAGCTAATCTGGTGAAAGCGTTTGCCTGAAGAGCAAAAGAGTTAGGCTCGAAACCTAGAGGTTCCACAAATAGCAGGTGTCGTATAATGGCACATTATGTCTGGCTTCCAACCAGAGGATGAAGGTTCGATTCCTTCTACCTGCTCATGATAAAACAAGGTAACTTAGAAGAAGAAGAAAAATATAATATATCAAAAAGTTATACTAAAAGACAATGGAAGAAACTACAACAAGAATCCACTGATTTTATAGATAATTTATTTGGTAGAAAATTGGGGGATAGTTCAGTGGTAGAGCACAGTCCTGATAAGACTGGAGTCGAAGGTTCAAATCCTTCTCTCCCGACAAATATAGAGAATATGGTGTAATCTGGTAACATATATGCTTTGGGAGCATAAGTCGCAGTTCAAATCTGATATTTTCTACTAAGGTGTCCTACTACCTCTCCAAAAAAGTATTAAAGTAGGAAGCAGGGGAGACATGTGCCAAGGTTGGCGATGAACATTTGCAATGTTTGTGTGGTGAGTTCAATTCTCACTCTTTCCACATAAGTTAGGTTTTGTTCTGGGAGCTAGATAGTCTGCAAAACTATTGAGGAAAGTTCAAATCTTTCACCTAACTCAACTTGGGGATGTAGCTCAAAGGCTGAGCACTTGCCTGTTAAGCAAGCTGATGTAAGTTCGAGTCTTACCATCCACGCTAAAAATGTCCAGTTTTTGTAGAAATAAACTGGACAAAAATAATAACTATGGATATTAACATAATTAAAAAAGAACTTTACAAACAAAAACCAGATGCAGAGTTCTTTGGTATAAATGGAAACAAAATCATCTATCAAGTATTTATAGATGTTAATTTAGAAGGTTACCTAACTATAATATTTTTAATACCTATAGAAGATAAACCAGAAACATTAAGAGCAAAAGAACCTGCTCAATATTTAATTAGGTGGTTAGATTCTTGGCATTAATAAGGAAAGTTAAGCAGCTTCATGGAGAAGCGACTAGTCTTGAAAACTAGGCATCGGTGTAAAAAGCTGGTCGGAGGTCGGGTCTTCAGCTTTCCGCAAATTGGAAAATTAAGCACTTAGGTAGTGTAGCTCCCTGCTAAGGATGCTGCTCCCTTAAACGAGGAGTGTATTTCGAGTATACAATTTTCCGCATATGTGTCCTCGGTCCAGTCTGGAGTGGATGTCTCCCTGTCACGGAGAAGAGCATGGGTTCAAATCCCATAGGATGCGCAACATGGTGATTTTAGTATAATGGCAATTATTTCTGACTGTGGCTCAGAAGAAGAAGGTTCGAATCCTTCATTTCACCCAAAATAAAACTATGGAAATTTTTAATATTGTTAATGACCAACCAGTAGTAACTCCAGAAGGATTATATATTCCAGAGTTAAGAAATATTTGGATTAGAGATAATAGTCCAAATAAATTAAAAGCTCAATCTGAGTTAGCTACAATTTATCATTTAGTAGACCCAAGAAGTGCTTATGCTAAACAAGCTGATGTTGATAGATATAAACTAGTAGCAGGAGATTATATGGGAGATGAAAACTGGACTCCAGATGATGAAATAAAAGATGCGATGGAGAAATATCGTATTCTTTTAGTAGGTCCAGCTATGAAGTTTTACATCTCTCTAAAAAAAGGTCTAGATGCTTTATCTGAATATATAGGTAATACTACAGTAAGAGGAGGTAAGGATGGAAACTTAACTCAAGTATTAGCTGCTATTGAAAAAGGTGAGAAGATTTTATCAGCATTAGAAAAAGCAGAGAAAGTTGCTAATAGAGAAGTTCAAGCAACTGTTGCTAAATTAAAAGGTAATGCTAAATTTGGTCTCATCCACAATGATATGATGAGATGAGAACAGTAATTGAAGGTGTTAGTCCTCAAGTAGCATTAAGATGGAACTCTATTTTAGATGAAATTCCAGAAAGTATACATGATAGAGTAACAGATTTATCACTTAGAAACCCTGTAAAAAACTCAGGATTACCCTATTATTATTTTACAAATAGTTCTTTATTTACTCCTGCAGCTAATACATTTAGAGAAAGTGAAGCTAATACTCCAAGAGGTGGAACTCCATCCTATACTCCTTACTTAGAAGGAACTACAGCCTGGAAACAATTTTGGAGACAAGAACATGACAGATGTATTCATGGTTATGAACCTGAAATAGATGGCGTTCCTTGTGGTATAAGAATTACTGGTGAACATTATTTCTATTTAAATTATTGTAGAATTGTTCAAAAATATGAAGACCCAGTAACAGGAAAGGTAACTAAAAGAGAAGATTTTCCTGAGTTTTTATCAATGGACTTTTACTGGTTTCATATGCTTGAAAGAGCTGAAAACCCAGAAAGATTTGGTTTAAGCACATTTGATAAACGTCATATTATCATGGCTAAGGCTAGACGTAAAGGTTGGTCTTATAAAAATGCTGCTGGTGCAGTTTATGTTTATTCATTTGTTCCTAATGGTAAAGTTGTAATTGGTTCTCAATTTGGTGATAAAGGTAGAATTACTTTCAACATGGCAATGACCATGATTGACTTTTTAAATAAGTATACTGAATTTGGTCAACCTTGGGTTCAAAGAAGACAAACTAAAAATGACTGTTTTATTTTATCTGGAGCTGAAGAAGATATAGATGGTGTTAAAACTTATAAAGGTATTAGAACATCTATTGAAACAGTATCCTTTAAAGATAAACCTGATGCTGCAGCAGGTCTTTATGCAACACGCTTCTTGTTTGAAGAAGCAGGTCAGATTGAACAATTAAAATCTGCCTTTGAGTTTTCTGAACCAACACTTAGAGATGGTGATTTCTTAACAGGAATTGCTATTATCTATGGAACTGGTGGTGATATGGAAAAAGGTGCAAAAGAATTTAGTGAAATGTTCTATAAACCAAAAGAACACGGTTTAATGGATTTCGAAAATATCTACGAAGAAGGAGAAAGTAGTGGATTTTGTGGATGGTTTGTAGATGATATGTGGTTTAGACCTGGTGAAATTACCATAGAAGGTAAAAAATATCAAGCAGTAGATGAAAATGGTAATGCTCATAGATGGGTTGCAGAAATAACTCTTGATAAAGAAAGAGAAGTTAAAAAGAAATCATCAAGGGAAACTTACTCTACGTTTGTAACTCAAAGATGTAAAACTCCTGCAGAAGCGTTCTTAATAGTTCAAGGTAACGTATTTCCTGTTGCTGAATTACAAAGTATCTATTCTAAAAAACGTGCTCATAATGAGTTTAACTTATTAGGTAGAAATGGTAAATTAGTAGATACTTTAGGTATTACAAGATTTGTTCCTGATTTAAGAGGAGATTTATTTGCAATAGATAGTTATCCAATTAGAACAGAAAGAAGTAAAGATGGTTGTGTAATACAATATGAAGCACCTAGAGAAATAGAAGGATTTATACAACCTGGTGCATATGTAGTTTGTATGGACCCAATTGATATTGATGATGAAGGTGCTGAATCTTTATGTGCTATTTATGTTCTTAAAACAATGAAATATGCACCTATAATTGGTGGAGATGAAATTGTAATGGAGTATGTAGGTAGACCAAAAGAAGATACAATTGATACATGTAATAGAATTGCATTTATGATGTGTAAATATTATAATGCTAAATTATCACATGAAAATGATAGAGGTGGAAAAGTAGTATCAGATTTCTTTATTAAAAATAATGCATATCATATGCTTCTTAAACCACCTGCTAGAATGGTATCTGGACATATTCAAAATTCCAGAACACTTCTAAGAAAAGTAGGACACTCAATGTCATCTCCTCAAATGAAAGAATTAGGTGAAATCTATTTAAAGAGATGGTTACTTACAATTAGAGGATATAACAATCAAGGAGTAGAAGTAAGAAATATGGATTTAATTCCATCAAAAGCACTATACGAAGAATTAATCATGTATAATAGACTTGGTAACTTTGACCGTGTATTAGCTCTTATGGGAGGAGTATTACAAATGCAAGAATTGTTCAACGAATTTAAAGAAGAAAATTCAGACCCTAAAGAAACAATGGGTAAATGGTTTTCTGATAGAATACAAAAATAATGTTATTTAACTCATTACCAAAACAAAGAATCTCTTTTAAAGAGAAAGGAAAACAATGGAGAATTGATTGTATGGATTATCTTTGCACTCATGCTAATAACCATTATATTCATGACTTTAAAAGAATGGTAGATAATTATAATCTACATAACAATATTATTAATCAAGAAGATTTTCAAAAGTATGTAGACCCTCTTGGTTTAGATGCAGGACAAGGTAAAGACTTTGTTCAAGCTTTTAATAAAACACATAATAAAATCCAAGTTTTACGTGGTGAAGAATTACGTAGACCTTGGAATTATCATGTAATAGATTACTCTAGAAATGCTACTAATGAAGTAATTAGAGAAAAACAAAGAGAATATCGTAAATATTACAAGAATGTTATAGAGACTGAAATACAAAAAGTTTCTGTAAGATTACAAATGGAAGCTCAGATGATGGCTGGCAAAATGTCAAAGACAGATGCTAACAGAGCTTATGAGCAAATACTTCAACAATTACAAGCTAAAGAACAAGAAGTATTAAATCCTGAAGCAATTGAAAGAAAATTTAAAAGTTATAAGACAAGTAAAGAAAAATTAATGTCTAAACTTTTAAGAAGTGAAACAGCTAAACTTGCAGTTAGACATAAAAAAAATGAAGCATTCTTTGACTTGAATGTTGCAGGTATTGAGGCTGTATTAGCTACTATTGTTAATGGTGAACCATATATAGAAATTTTAAATCCTCTTGGTATTGCTTATCATAAATCACCAGAAATTCAATTTTTTCAAGATGGTGACTATGTAGTATACAAAAGAGAAATGTCATTAGGACAAATCTTTGATTTATATGGAGATGATTTAGCAGAAAAAGACTTAGAAAGAATTAACGAAAGGTTAATGAATGTCTTTGGTATTAATGCTAAAATGATGTCTCCTGATGGGAAATCTCCTTCTCACTGGGACCAGCTTAATCAAAGAAGAATGCATGATTACTTCCAACTACAGACAGTTCCTTTTAGTGGAGGTTATGGACAAGATAACTCAAGAGATAGATTCTTAGTTGTTTATACAGCTTTTTGGAAATCATATAGAAAAGTAGGATTCTTATTTTGGGATGATGAAGATGGTAAAAAACAATCTACATTAGTTCCAGAAGAGTTTCCTATTCCAGAAAATGCTAAAACTGTTAAAATGACTGGAGATTTTTACAATAAGAAAACAAAGTATGTTTGGACAGATGAAGTAACTGGTTTTAATTATCAATTACTTTGGGAATATATTCCTGAAGTATGGGAAGGGACTAAATTTTCTAATGATATTTATCTAAATATTAGACCTTATCCTTATACTAAATTTTCTTTAGAAAATCCTTTTAGATGTAAGTTACCTATTTTTGGAACAGCATTAAATAACAGAAACTCTGTTATTACTGCTCCAATGGATAGAATGAAACCTTGGCAAAGACTTTACTTACTTGTAATGTCTAAGTGGTTAAATCTTATTACTCAAGATAAAGGTATGATTCAATTATTAAACTTATTAATGATTGACAAAGATTTAGGTCCTGAAAAGACAATGCAATATGCTGTAGAATTAGGTTATTTACCTTATAACCCATTATCTAATGCAGAAGGAGCAGGAATAGTTCAGAACATGAAAGCTTCTGAAACATTAAATCTTTCTAACATTGCAAACATTAGATATTATACAGAAATCTTAAACTTTATAGATAATCAAATTGGAGATGCTGCAGGTATATCTAAACCAAGAGAAGGTCAAACTTCTAGTAATACTAACGTAGGTGATAATAGACAAGACTTATTACAAAGTGCTGTTATTACAGAACCTCAATTTGCTGTGCATGACCTTATTTGGGAAGAAATATTAAATGAATTAGTATATCTGACTCAAAGAAATATATTTGAAAAAGGAGGACAATTTTCTAGAAACTTACTTTCAGATGAGGAAATAGCAGTTATTGAACTTGATGGAGAAGACTTCATTAAT
This sequence comes from uncultured Nitrososphaerota archaeon, assembly GCA_964513415.1. Taxonomy (GTDB): domain Archaea; phylum Thermoproteota; class Methanomethylicia; order Methanomethylicales; family Methanomethylicaceae; genus Methanomethylicus. Next base: position 7,108 of record CAZEMX010000029.1, on the reverse strand, counting down.
TCAGATTTAGGAATAAGAGTTTCGAATAATGGTGCTGCAAATGCTGTATTAGATAACATTAAATCAAATGCTCAAGCTCTTATACAAAATGATAAACTTAACTTATCTACACTTATGGAACTTCTTTCTACAGAAGACTTAGCTGAGTGTAAAATGATAGTTAAAGACATAGAAGCTGATATTCAAAAAAGAGAAGAAGCTCTTAATCAATCTCAAATGCAGAATGAGCAAAAGCTTGAAAAAATGCGTATTGAAGCTAGAGAAGACGAACAAGCTCATGAAGTTCAACTTAAAGCTATGGAAATCGAAGGTAATCTTGAAAGAGAAAGAATCAAAGCTATTGCTTCTGCAACTCTTGGAACAGGTGATGCTGATACTAATGATGATGGAATCATTGATGTTTTACAGCTTGAAAAGCTTAAATCTGATGAAAGAGTTAGTAGAATGAAACAAAACTTAGAAGAAAGAAAACAATCACATCAAGAAAAAATAGACAAAGAAAAAATAAAAATAGAAAGAGAAAAAATGGCTTCTCAAGAGAAAATAGCTAGAGCAAAAGCTAGTCAAGCAAAGAAGAAAGCTAAATAGTGCTATAATAAGTAAACTTGCCATACTTATTCAGTATAAAAGTTACTAAAATATCAAAAATATTACATATCTTTACAATTCAAAACTATGGATGTTATAAAACTAGATGGTCTTCCTACATTTGAGGAAACCGAAAAAATTAAAATTAAAAGTGGTGTTGTTGTTACTCCAGTAATAACTAACGATGATGACGATAATCTTAAAGATGATAATCTTGAAGATGATAAAAAGAAAGAACCAGAAGTCAAAAAAGTCGAACCTGCATACAATGTAGATGATGATGATGATGATTCTGGTGAAACAAAACCTGCAAGTCCTGATGCTGATGTAACAGGATATATTCAAGGAATGATTGACTTAGGTCTAATCAATACTCCTGAAGGTTTTACAATAGACAAAGATTTTAATGAAGAAAAACTAAGAGAACTCTTAGATTATGATGCAAAGTTTAGAGATGAACAATCTCAAAATGCATTAAGGGCTGGAATCCAAGACCCTAAAGTATTTGAAATCATTGACTTTGCTATGAAAGGAGGAAGATTTGCAGATGTAAATAAATTCTTTGCGATTCAAAATGAGGAAGAAACATTTGAAACATTGGATATTACTAACGAAGAAAATGCTAAAAATCTTATCTTAGAATCTTATCGTAGAAAAGGAATAAATCCTAGAAGAGCAAATGACATGCTTGACCTTATTATAGCTAATGATGAATTAGAGACAGAAGCAGAAGAATTAAAAAAAGAATTTGTTCAAGCAGCAAAAGAGACAAAAGTTAAAATGACTCAAGCGGCTGCAGAAAACAATAGAAAACAACAAGAATTAGAAGAAAAGTGGAGAGGTGATTTTTATAAAAGCCTTGATGAAAGAAAATATAAATCAGAAAAAAGAAATCAAATCGTGAATTCTTTTAATTCTGTTAAACTCCAATCTGGAGATACAATGCCAGAATGGAAATATAAATTCTTAGTAATTCAAAATAATCCGCAACATTTTCTTGAGTTCTTGGATATTTTAACAGCTTATAATCCAGAAAAAGGATTTGAAGCTATTGACAAAAAAGCACAGGAAGTTAGCCAAACCAAGGTTGTAAATTCTTTATTTGATAAAGTAAAACAAAATGCAAAAGGTATTAAACTTGGTAAAGGAGCTACTGCAGATGATTCAGATGAATCAAAACCATTTGTTCCATCAAATCCTGTGGATAGAAACGTGAGAATTAAATAATCTAGAATATGCAATTTACAATGGGGGGCTTAAAGCCCACACTCGTTACAGAAGGTTTTGGAGGTAACTCAGTTAACTCCGCACACCTTATTCGTACTTATGGTCTTGATAAAAAAGATGACTTATCAGTAAATGCAACTGGTGTAGCTCAATTATTTTCAGCAACCGATAGATATGGTGATAAACCTATGGTTGGTATGACTGAAGCAAAAGGTAAAAAAATCTACCTTAGCTCTAATCAATATAGCTGGAAATTAAGAGGTTACATGAAACAAGTAGCAACTGTTACTGAAGTTATTGAAACTTCTACAAGACCTGGCGAAAACCAATCAGAATTTCAGGTAGTATTAAACAGAGGTTGGTATAAAGAACCTGATGTCTTAATTTCAGAATCAAATGCTTATCCTCTGGAAATCGTAGGTGAACCTTATCAAAAAGGTTTAGGATGGGTTTATACTTTGAGAATTCAAACTGATGATAACTCTTATTATATTCCAACAGAATTTATTCAAGTTGGTAGAGAGTTCAGAAAAGTGTCTACTTCTGTTGTTGATGAAGAAAACAACAAATATGGTACTATTCAGTTTAACTCTATTTTCGAACTAAGAAGCCAAACAGGTAACGTAGCTGAGAAATTTGAGTTCTCTGATAAAGCACTTAGAGTAGATAAAAACTCAGCAAAATCTAAAGCTCTTCACTGGTCTGTTCCTTTTTATGATAACTCTGGAAAAGAATACAGAAACTTCATGCCTTTAGCTGAAGCTGAAATGATGAACCAAATCTATGAAGACATTGAATGGAGTTTAGTTTTCGGTAGAAAATCTCTTAGAAATGTAGGACCTTCAGGATATGTTAAAAGAACTGGACCTGGTTTCCGTCAACAATTAGAGTATGCTCATACTTTATATCACAACAACAACTTAACTCTTGCCAAACTTGACCAATGGCTAAACTCTATCTACAGAGGTAGAAAAGATGCTACTCCTGATAAAAGACGTATCATCTTAATGACTGGTGAAATGGGTGCTACTATGTTTCATAATATGGTTGCTTCTCAAGCTTCATCTTTCTTAACTGTAGATACTCACTACATTGAAAAAGAAAGTGATGTAAGACACTTAGCATTTGGTGCTCAGTTTACTCACTATAAAGGTATCAATGGTCTTGATGTTACTGTAATGCTGAATCCAGCTTATGATAACCCTGATTATTGTCCTCAAACTCACCCAATTTATACTGATACAGTATTAGATTCTTGGAGGATGGATATTCTTGACTTTGGTCAAGCTAGTCAATCAGGAACAGAAGTAATGGGTGATAACATTGCAATGGTTTGTGAACAATATGCTGATTACTTCTTTACTACTGCAGGTAAATGGAATCCAAAAACTGGTATGCCAATTAACGATGGTAGTGCAGGATTAGCAGGTGGAATCTCTGGTTATGCTACATTTGTAGAAAAATCCTTTGGATTATTAATTAGAGATATTTCAAGATGTGGTTCAATTCAATTAAGAATTAGCTAATAGGTAGAGGGGACATGTTCCCTTCTCCCACATCTTAATAAAAAATCCAGTATAAACTATGTTACAATTTGAAACAGGGAGAAAGGTCATTATTAGACCTAATCCAAACATTAAACCAGTAATTAAATATGAAAGAATTACTGAAAGAGACTCTTTAGGAAACGATATTTCAGAACCAGAAAAAGAACTTACCAGAGCACCTGGAACTAAGTTTACTTTAATGGCTTCTCCTTCTGCTAAACTAAATGGTTATCTTGCTACAGGTTTACACCACATGGTAGCAAATCCATTCAAAAAGCAAAATACTTATAAATCTTCAGCTTGGGCAGATATTCTAAAAGATAAAGAAGAAGTATTACTAAGTCATGTAATTGAGTATAAATTTAATAAACCAATTGATTATTACTCAAATGAAGTTGATTTACAAAGAGTAACTCCTCTTGTTTTAGTAAAAGATTTACCACAAACTTTTAATTTCTGGCAAAGTGATTTAGCTATGTTTGATTTAGAAGATGCTGGTATGGTTCTTAACTTAGATAGAGAAAGAGATTTAATTCTTTATTATTTATTAAAAGAAGACTCTTTATGTGCTAATTCATACGAAGAACTTACACCTTTTACAAAATATTTTATTGCTGCTGAACATGAAGAAGAATCTAGAAAAGCCAATAAAGATAAATCAGTTGATATTTGTCTTAGTAGACTTGTAGAAATTGACAACGAAGATGATGGTAAAACATTAAAAGGATTTGGTAATGTTCTCGGAGTTAAAACTAAAGGTTTAAGAAAAGATAGAATTTACCAAGAATTAAGTTCTAGAATTAAACAAAACAAACAAGATTTTATTACAAACTTTAACTATTACTATAAACTGTGGAAAGAACCAGCAACAAAAGCTGAATTTAACACAAGAGCAAGATTAGTAGACTATCTAGATTATGGAGTTATCTCATTAAGAGGAACTGAATATACTTGGTTGCCACCAAGAGATGTAGATGGAAAACAAGATGCAGAAGTTACTTGGTATAGAAGAGATGAAGTAATTGAGTTCTTAATGGATAAAAAATTCCAAAAAGAAAGAGCTTTAATGGAAGCTCAATTTGAAGCAAAAGCTAAATATTAATGAGAAAAGGAATTATATATAAAGTTACTAACTTAATAAATCCTATAACTCTGGTGGTTATAACATGACCACTGGAGGAACTGGAAATCCAAACTTTAAATGTAGTCCAGAGATTACAGAAAAAAGAAGAATGGCAGCTAATAAAAGATGGCAAAATCCTGAGCAAAGAGAAAAAGCAAGGGAAAGAGGTCAAAAACTTTTCAAAGAAAATAAAGAGTTTAAAGAGAGATTTTTATCTCTTAGTAAACTTGCAAGAGAAAAAGAATTAGCATGACAATAGAGCTAATGCACTACGAATTTGAGATAAGGTTTGACCAAGTAAATAACCAAACCAAACCTGATTTCACTCCACTTGAAAGAGATACTTTTTTAAACAACGCTATAAGAGAATTTGTTAAAAAAAGATTTGGACTAGACCCACAATCAAAAGTAGGTTTTGAAAGTGATTTAGATACCATAAGAGCATTATCTACATTACACATAGAATCTCCGCAGGTTCAACCAGAAGTAACACCAAATAATTTAACAGATGGTATTTATTCTGTAGACCTAGACGACTTAGAAGAAGATGCATGGTTCATCACAAAAGTAGAAGTAAAAGCCACAAAAGAAAATTGTCCAAGTAAAAAAATAGCTTGTAGATACAAACCTATTGACCAACTTAATGATAGATTTTCTACTCCTTCTTACAAGTGGTTAAGATGTCCATTTAGAATTTCTTCGTCAGGAACAAATAGTAAATCAACAATTTACATGTTTACTGAAGATGATTTCGAAATAACAACCTCTTTAATATCTTACATTAAAAAACCAAACATAGTTTTTTTTGGAGGATATGACCAAATAGAAGGATTATATACTGACACAGATGCTCAAGTTCATTGTGATTTAGATGAAAATTATCACGATGAAATTGTTGATATAGCAGTTAAATTAGCTCTTCGTTCTTTAGGTGACAATAGAATAGAAATATTTCAATCTGATATTATTAATAACAAACAAAAAACAAATTAATTATGCATTCAAGCGTAAAAGTTGAAAAAATCCTTGTTGCTTCTGGAAACCAAGCATTAGTTGCTCCTGGAACAGCATTGATTAATTCTGCTACTGGTGTGTTTAATATCGCTAGTGGGCAGTTAGGTATTTTTGCAGATGGTAATGGAAACCTAGCAAAAGATACAGCTTTAGGACCTGGAGATGATGTTAATGATGCTCCTGGTATGTACATTGTACAGGGAACTGCTGACTCTGCTGCACCTAAAGCTTCTACAGGAATTACTCCTCTTCCTATGAGAGCTATTGAGAAATCTCAAATGGTTCTTAAAAATGGAGTTTATCAATTTACTGGTGCATCTTATGCTGCTCCTACTCATTCAACATGGGTAGTAGGTAGAAAAGATGGAACTACTGGACAAATCAACGTAGCTTCTAATACAAGATACTCATTGAGTATTGCATTTGATGGAAGACGTGTTGACTTACTGAATGGTAGAAACCAACCAGCTTTTTATCCTGATTTTACCACTCCTGACTTTACAGAAGAAGGTATCTTAACTACAGTAACAAAAAGAGATTACTTACTGACTTATTTAGCTTTTAATGCTAACTTAGAATCAAAAGTATATTCTAATAATCCTGGTGGTGGAGAATTCATGTGTTTAGCAATTAGTGAGACAGGAACAGGTTCAGGAACAGCTATTTCAGGTATGTCTGCAGGTAATTACAACATTGGTTATGATGCTAGTGGTAATGTAATTACAGTAGCATTTACTGCTGACATGGTTACTTCATTGAAAGAAACTCTTACTCCAAACGGTGGTCCATTAGATAACACAGCAAAACTTGTAACTTATAACAAAGCTACTGCAGGTGCAGGAACTACTCAAGTTGATGTATTAGTTTTCATGTCTCTTGACTCTCCTACAGCTTATTTTGATAGAATTCCTCAAGTGAAATCTAGATTAAAAGTAGGTCCAGTAGAAGGATTTAATTCTGCAGTTTATAAATCAGAAGTATGTTATGCATTTGAAGGTCAAGGTGTTGCAAGACATTGGAAACTCTTCTATGAAGCTACTGATGAATTGAGAAAATTTGCTTCTGAGCAATCTCCTTCAGCATATGCAATGCAATATACTTCACCAATTGCAGGAACAGAAACATTTGATGCTTATTGGATTTACCATGCATTACCTGATTTCTCAACTAATGGTTCTAAAACAGAACATCCTGTAGCAACTATTATTTTAAATCCTGCTGGTGATTCAACTACAACAGCAGCTTTAGAAGCAGTGCTTAATCCTTGGATGATTTCTGCAGGTAAATTAGCTGTTAACCTTTAATCTTTTTTAATATGAATGTAAGAACAATTTCTGTAATTTACGATGGTTCTATTGATGGCTACGCCCAAGGAACTATCACACCTAGACATACAAAGACTCTTCCTAAAAATGCTAGAGTAACTGGAGTAAGAACAATCTCAGATGTTGATATGACATCTGGTGGTTCAGCAACAGTAGAACTTTTATGTGGTGCTATCAGCTTAGTAGCTGCAACTGCTTACAACAACGCAGATTTTACTACAACAACAAGAGTATTAGCTCTTGCAGGTTCAGCAGAAGCTATTGATATTACTACAGCAGGTCAA
>CAZEMX010000028.1:0-19388 GCA_964513415.1 uncultured Nitrososphaerota archaeon | reverse complement strand
CCCCCGCCCCGCTCACCTCACCCGTTGTGGCGCGACGCTCTCGCCGATCCAATCGAGGTACTCCTGGTAGCCGCCCTCGGCCTTGAGCGCAATGATCTCGGGCACCTCGTAACTGTGGAGCTCCCTCACCCTGCCGGTCACCCTGCCGAGGAGCCGGTCCTCGGTCTTCGCGATCAGGAGCCACTCCCTCCCATCCCGGACTCTGCCCTCCCACCTATATACCGAGTCGATGCCGCCCGCAATATTCACGCACGCCGCCAGCCCCTCCTCGACTAGCGCCCTCGCTATCTTGAGACCCTCATGCCTCGTTCCGACAGTTATAAGAATGACTATGTACATCGGACTTACACTGATCAACAATAGTTCTGATCTCGATATAAATCATAAACCATAACAACCTGTCGCCTCTGGTGGAATTCATGGACCCATGGGTATACCTCGCTGCCGGACTCCTGGCATTCTGGTCGGCCGTCATGCTCGCGAAGCAGTTCCTGCCGAAGAGCTTTGAAGTCCATCCCTTCCTCGTGATGTGGAAGACCACAAGATTCAACGACTTCATCGACAGGCTGGGTCGGAAGCTGGGTCGGTTCTGGAAGATACTCTGGACCTTCGGGATCGCGCTGGGCTTCGGCGCAATGGCCTACATCACCTTCATACTGGGGAGGAACCTCTACTACATCTTCTTCAGCACTGAGTCAGCGTCGCCGGTCTCCCTTATAATCCCGGGGATCACGCTCTCGCTCAACTTCAATACGCTCTTCTTCTTCGGCGTCTCGATCGCAATCATCCTGGTGACCCACGAGCTGGCCCACGGCGTCGCAGCCAGGGCCGAGGGGATCAAGGTCAAGAGCACCGGGCTCCTGCTCATGGTCCTGATACCAGGGGCATTCGTGGAACCGGACGAGGAGGACCTCAACAAGGCGCGGAAGTCGACCCAGGCGAGGGTATACGCAGCCGGATCGGCGACGAACATACTCGTCAGCCTCCTTGCGCTGCTGCTTCTGACCAATGCCGGGGCGCTGGTCTCGCCCATGTACTCGGCGACCCCCTCCGGCGTGCTCGTCACCGAGGTCGCCGCGGGCACTCCCGCCTACGGTATCCTCAACGCCTGGGACGCAATCACAAGCATAAACGGCACGCCCCTGACGGACATAAACTCGCTGGCCACGGTTCTTAACGCCACGCTGCCGAACAGCACCGTCCCCATGACTATCATAAGGGGCGGGGAGGAGATGACTATCAACTTCACGTTGGGCTCGACCTCGAAGAACATCTCCTACATTGGCATCAACACCTACAACTACTATGCCCCCCACTACGGCTGGGCCCCGGTAAGCATGCCGTACTACGGCCTCGGCACCCTCTCGTGGCTCTACCTCTTCTCGCTGAACATAGGTCTGATCAACATGATGCCGGTGGCATTCTTCGACGGCGACAAGCTCGTCACCATCATGCTGCGTTTCCTCTTCAAGGATGAGAAGACTGCCCAGCCGTACGCCAATCTCATCCGGTGGGGCTGCGTAGCGCTGCTGGTCCTCAACATCACGCTCAGCTTCGTGCTCTTCCCGGGCTACAGGCTTGGGTGAGCAGTTAGTACATATGCAAAAAGGGCGGTCCGCTTGCCATCTACCCTGTGCAAATGCGGTAAGGAGGCCTTCTACTTCCGGAGGCTGTCCGGCGAGGCGCTCTGCAGGCGATGCTTCGCCAGGAGCATCGAGCGGACCGTCCACAGGACCGTAAAGCGCGAGAAGCTCTTCACCCCCGACGACCGGATCCTGATCGCCCTCTCCGGCGGCAAGGACAGCGTCGCCCTTGCCCACATCCTATCAAAGCTAGAGAAGCCGTACCGCACCAAGCTCTTCGCGCTCACAATAGACGAGGGCGTGAGCGGTTACCGCGAGGAGGGGATCTCGATAACACGGGGCGTGGCCGAGACCCTCGGGATGGAGCACCACATAGTCACGTTCAAGGAGGAGTACGGTCACAGCCTCGAGGAGGTCTATGCGCTCTCGAGGGAGCACGGCACTGGGCTCCTCGGCTGCACCTTCTGCGGCATAATGCGCAGGCGCCTGCTCAACGACATGGCGATAAGGCTGGGCGCAACCAAGGTCGCGACCGGGCACAACCTCGACGACGAGGCGCAGACCTTCCTCATCAACATCCTGCGGGGCGACATCGCTCGGTTGGGCAGGGCGGGAGTCCAGCCCGTTAAGGTGAGGGAGGGATTCGTGCCGCGCGTCAAGCCACTGCGCTACATCCCCGAGAAGGAGATCGCAGCCTACGTTTACATGAAGGGCTATCCTCTCTACGAGCGGGAGTGCCCGTACGTCAGGGGCTCGGTCAGGGACGAGGTAAGGGACATCCTCAACGGCATCGAGGAGCGCCACCCCGGGACGAAGCACGCGATCGTGAACGGCTCGGACAAGCTCATGGAAGCCCTTAAGCCCTCGACCGAGGCCGCTACAGTCGGCACCTGCAGTCGCTGCGGCTCACCCTCCAGCAGGGGCGTCTGCCGCATGTGCGAGGTTCTCGACATGCTCGGGCTAGGCTCTAATACTTTTATAAACCACCTCGCCGAATGATTCTAACGGTGCGGCAGGTAGGGCCGGAGGGTTCGGCCTCCTCTCCACTACAAACGGTCGTTAAGGTAGGGCCAGCAACTCTGGGAGGCGGCGGAACCAGCCGCGGTTCCTAGGGCTGCAGGCGTGGAAGTCTCGCCCTGTGGGGGCGTTGGAACGGGTTCAGCCCATCCGGAGGGATGGTCTTCCCGCGAGCCAGGCGAACCGGGTCAGATCCGGAAGGGAGCAGCCCTAAGTCTGGACAGTGCCGTTCGCAGGATAACGGGATGGATGCCTGCTCTCCCAAAGGGCCGCGGTATGGGCCGCTCACTTCTGGGGGGCTGTCGCACCATTCTGCAGCTCATATTTTCCACTGGCGGTGCAGCGCCGCCCTGAGCCAAAATATATAATAAACTAGCTCCAATCACTCTTTGCTGGAGCCCGGGTTGCCTAGCCTGGTAGGGCGATGGCTTGCTAAGCCATTGTCTGGCAACAGACTCGTGGGTTCAAATCCCACCCCGGGCGCCTCGCACCAACCTTGAGCCATGCCGATTCTTTTTTGCTGACAGTTGCCTCTATCCTCTTAAACTAGCTCGCAGAGGATGCTCGTTGAATTTAATGCACTCTCCCCGTCGCTTGAATGCCCCTGCGTAGCATTCACTCGACCAGCTTTATCGAGCTGGAGCCGCAATATGGGCACTTGTCATATTCCTTCGTAAACGTCTTCCAGCACTGGAGGCACTTCATGAGCCCCCTGTCGAACTCCTCTGGATATCTTATAGACAGGCCATTTGGCTGCTCGCTCTCGACGCGCTTCTTCGTGATTACTACGAAGCCCTTCACTCCAGTAAATCCCGAATCCATCAGAATCGTTGCCCTGACCCAACCGGTGTTCGGCACGATCGCGGCGACCTCCTCCTTCGCCCCGTCGATAGTGTCAAGGAACCTCGCGAAGTCCTGGAGCTCCTTCATGAGGTCGTCGATGACGAAGTAATACGTTTTCCAAGCTTTCCCTTCATAGCTTACATTGAGTGGCATAACTGCCCCCGCTTTTACTGTGGAAAAAAGGATTATTAAATCGTTAGCCGATCGTTATGGTTGCCCAAACCGCGTTTTTGATAACTAACAACGATTGCCGTCTTCCGGCGTTACTCCAATAGCTTCTTTGAGCTGGAGCCGCAATATGGGCACTTGTTGTAATCCTTAGCGAAGGTCTTGCCGCACTGGAGGCACTTCATGAGCCCCCTGTCATACAGGTCCCCATATGTTACCGTCACAATGTTCGGCTGCTCGCTCTCGACGCGCTTCTTCGTAATGACCGAACAACCCTTCACTCCGGTGAAGTCGGACCCCATCATGATCTGCGCTTTGACCAGGCCGATGTCTGGTATGATTGAGACAACCTCCTCCTTCGCCTTATCCATGCTGTCGAGAAATCTTACCAGCTCCTTCAGGTCCCTCTCAAGGTTGAGAATGCTAAAATAATACGCCTTCCACGCCTTGCCCTCATAGCAAACATTCAATGGCATGCCATAACATCTCTTAATTTAAGATAATGTAAAATGAATACTTAAAACTGCCTCACAGGAGACGCGCGCATGTCTTCATATCCTGCCGTCTATGGGTCCAATGAACTGATAAAAAGGAGGTCAGGGCGCGTCGTCGTTCGGGCCGGTCGCTTACTGCCTCTGCCTGAACGCCAGCCCGTCCGCCACTGCCACAAGCTTCCCCTCGCCGTTCGTGACCTTGATCCTGCATAGCGCCGTCGTCTTCCCCGCGCTCTCCTCGTAGCCCTCAGCGGTCAGCACCTCTCCCTCATGGGCCGGCCTCCTGTAGTTGATGTTCATTGCCAGGGCGACCGACTTCACCCCTCCCGAGTTGCACGTGACTGCGAACGCCACATCGGTCAGCGCGTAGATCACCGCGCCATGGGTGGCGCCGTAGGCGTTGAGCATGTCCCTCCTTACCTTCATGCTCACTCTGCACGACCCGGGTCTAGACTCGACCAGCTCGATGCCGTACTTCTGTGCCATCATGTCATTCTTCACCAATTCCTCCATGTCGGTATATGGCTCTTCACGGTACAAAAAAATCCCCACCCATCAATAGCACCTCTTAATATTTAGGAGGTTTGGTCAAGGCTGATTGCCCTCCGCCCTCCGCCGGCCGTCACTTGGGCGCCCTGAGCTCGCCGTGCCTGAAGCAGCGCACAAGGTGGTCGTTGATCATGCCCACCGCCTGCATGTAAGCGTAGCAGCTCGTCGGCCCTATGAACGTGAACCCGCGCCCCTTCATGTCCGCGCTCATCGCCCTAGACTCCTCGGACTCGGTCTGCATCTCCGAGAACTCCTTCAGGTCGTGCTGTATCGTCTTACCGCCGACGAATCCCCATGCGTACCTGTCAAATGAGCCGAACTCCTTCTGCACCTCGAGGAACCTCTTCGCGTTGTTTATGGCGGACTCTACCTTCCTGCGGTTCCTTATTATCCCCTCGGTGCCCATTATGCGCTCGACGTCCTTCTCGTTGTACCCCGCCACCCTCTTGGGGTCGAAGCCCTCGAATGCCTTCCTGAATGCCTCCCGCTTCTTCAGTATCGTCCCCCAGCTCAATCCGGCTTGGAAGCCCTCGAGCACTATGTGCTCGAATAGCAGCCTGTCATCATGAGACGGGGTGCCCCATTCCGTGTCGTGGTACTCGCGGCCGAGCGGGTCCTTGTTCCCCCAGCACCTTACCCTGTCGGATGACATGCTCTCACATATCCTCAATAAGCGATTTAGACTTTTTCTCAGCGCGCCGGTAGCGGGCGTGCCGCCCCCGAGCGATACTTATAATAAACGGCTGGGTGATTCATCTTTCACGCGGGGCTGTAGGCTAGCTTGGTCCAGACTGCGAGGCTTGGGCCCTCGTGACCCCGGTCCGAATCCGGGCAGCCCCACCACTTCTTGCCTCTTCTGCTCAACTCCCCCGATAACTGGCGCTGGAATACCTCCCGCGCTCCGACGCAAACCGCGCGGGGCAGACTGTGACTCGATACCGAGCAAACGGAAAAAACGCGCGGGCATTCAGAGGAAGGCCTGGAGCTTCTTGCCCCTCTCCTCCCTCTCCCTGCCCATCTTGATCAGGACGTTCTTCGTGTTCCCGAGGAAGCCGAGCTTCGCCGCTGCGTCGGCATAGAACCTCGCGGCAGCGTTCTCTATCGCCGCGGCGTTCTTCAGCCCCTCCTTGAGGTCGCTGCCAGCTTCATACTTGCAATCGTAGTTCACGGTGTCGAGCCCGGTTATCGCCTCGAGGATCATTTCCTGCATCTCCATCCTCCTGATCCTCTCCAGCGTCTGCTTGCTCTTCTTCGATGCGCCGGACATCCCGCTGAGCAGTGCCTTTAACTCGCCGTCGGCCTTCTCGGAGAGCTTGGCATAAAAATTGGTGGCGGCGTCCTCGGCATCTATGGCATACTTGAGGACCGCGCCGAAGGTACCGAGCTCCACTACAGCCACCTTGTGATTATTGTCTTGCTCTGCGTGTAGAAGTTGATTATGTCTGACGCCTGAGCGTGGAGGTCGCCATACATCGAGTCCTTCCAGCCCGAGAACGGGAAGAAGAAGACTGGCGCAGGGACACCGATGTTGACACCGACGTTGCCCGCCTCTATCTTATATGCAAACTCCCTTGCGCTCTTGCCACTACTCGTGAATATCGCCGCGGCGTTGCCGAACTGCGACGTGTTAGCCAAGGCTATCGCCTCGTCGAGCGTCTCCGCCTTCATCAGGCACACGACGGGGCCGAAGATCTCCTCCTTGAAGATCCTCATGCTCGGCTTGACGTTCTCGAAGACGGTTGGGCCGACGAAGTATCCATTGGGGTACTTCTCGGGCTTCTTGTTCCTGCCGTCGAGAGCCAGCGTCGCGCCCTCCTTGAGGCCGAGCTCGATGTAATTCATGACCTGATCATATATGCCCTTGTTCGAGAGCGGACCCATCTGCGTATCCGCGTCCAGACCGTAGCCCATCTTGAGGTTCTTCACCCCTTCGATGTACCTCCTCTTCAGCTCGTCGTAGACGCCGCCGACGGCCACGAAGATCTCGCCCGCCAGGCACCTCTGCCCGGCGCAGCCGCACGCCGACGTAATCAGCGCCGAGACCGTCGCGTTGAGGTTCGCGTCCGGCATTATGACTATGAAGTTCTTGGCCTGCCCCTGGCACGATGCCCTCTTGTTGTTCTGTGCCGCCTTGGTGTATACTGAGGAGGCAACCTCTGATGACCCGACGAACGAGACCGCCTTCACGTCCTTGCTGAACAGGAGCGCGTCAGTCGCCTCCCTGCCGCCGTAGATCAAGTTGACGACGCCCTGCGGGATGCCCGCCTCCTCGCACGCCTCGACTATCGCCTTGGCGGTCAGCGGGACCGAGCTCGCCGGCTTGAGTATGAACGTGTTGCCGCACGCTATCGCGTTGGGCAGGAACCAGAGCGGTATCATCGCGGGGAAGTTGTAAGGTGACAGCCCCGCGCAGACGCCCAGTGGCTCCCTCACGAAAGCCTCGTCGATGCCCTTTGCGACATCCTCCTCCATCTCGCCCATCATGTGGGTGGGCACATTGGTTGAGAACTCGATGGCCTCGATGCCCCTCTTGACATCTCCTCTGGCCTCATCCAGGGTCTTGCCATGCTCCTGCACTACGGTCTGCGCTATCTCCTCGAAACGCTCGACCATGATGTTCCTGAATTCGAACATGTAGCTTGCCCGCACCGCCGGTGGGGTGCAGCGCCACTCCCAGAATGCATCCTTGGCAGCCTTAATAGCCACCTCGACCTCGGCCTTCGTCGTCCTTGGAACCTTAGCCAGTAGCTCAAGGGTTGCTGGGTTGACGACATCCTGCAGCTGGGTGCTGCTGGACTCAACCCACTCGCCGTTGATGTAGTTTTTCAGAACGTCAACCATGTTTTTGATTTCCTCCATGATTATAAGATGCAATGTCTGCCTGACGTAGTAGGTTTATGTGACAATTTTCCCATCTTATTTAAACTTTCGTCATATTGTCATCAATTTATAATTCTAAAGGGCACCAATCGCCAATCCATATTACAGATCGAGCATTTTTTTAAGGGCTCTTGAATAGTGTACCTGTGATTACCCGTGAAGGCAATGCGTGCAGACAATTACCTCATCGTGCGCCTCGACCAGGGCGACGAGGTCATCTCCTCGCTCACGGAGGCGGTCAAAGCCGAGGGCATCCGCTCGGCCGCCATCCTCTCCTTTGTGGGCGCCCTTAAAGGATGCCGCCTCATACTCCGCAAGGGGCTCGAGAAGGATATCGATCCCCACATCGAGGCGGTAGGGAACGGCAACATCTCCTACTTCAGTGGGTCCCCGCTGGTCCACCTCCACGTCTCGGTCGGCAGCGACGCCGGCACATGGGTCGGGCACCTGCTGAGGGGGGTCACCGACGTCTTCTGCGAGGTCGTGATTGTCGCTCTGCCTGCGGAGCTGGTCCGCAGCTACAGCAAGGAGCTTGCGGTGTCCGGCGTGACTGTGCCATACGTCCTGGACCTGGGGTGAGGCGGCGGGGATGCCAGTATACTCCGACAGCGACATCATGGCCGCCCTGGCGTCAGGCGAGATCTCGATCTTCCCCTTCGCCGAGTCCTCCCTCTCAGCATCCGGCTACGACCTGAGGTCCGCCATCGGGGCGACCATCCAGCCGGGCGGGAGCGCCCTCGTACACACCCTCGAGCGGGTCGAGCTGCCCCCGTCGGTCTGCGCCCAGATGTTCATAAGGTCCTCCTTCGCACGGGAGGGTCTCATCGGCAGCTTCGCGCTCGTCGACCCCGGATTCAGGGGCCAGCTGACCCTGCGGATTGCCAACCTGGGCGCCGCGGCCGTCAGGATAGGTGAGGGAGAGCGGGTCGCCCAGCTGGTCTTCCACAGGCTCCTGAGCCCGTCGAGGAGGCCGTATGCAGGGAGGTACCAGGACAGCTCGGGGACCGTCTGCAGCCGCCGCGATTTTGCATCAGGCGTGTAAAAAAATAAATACGCCGTTCTACTAAACTGATATAGATGTTGGAGTGCTGGTACTTTTGAGTGAGGCCACTAGATACGAATATCTCAAGACGCAGATCCGGGCAGTCGAGTTCCTGCGCCTCACCAAGGGCGACTGCAGCTACCAGGAGCTGATGCAGCTGACCGGCATCCCGATCACCGTCCTCAACAGGTACGTCAAGGGACACATACTCCCCAACCCGGAGCGCGCGCAGGCGATCCTGGAGCGGCTCGAGAAGGGCTACGACGTCACGCGGCACATAATGGACAAGCTGGCGTTCGACAGGGGCGGGTTCCTCGACAACACTAAGATCGTGGGGGACACCCTCATGCTGAGGTTCATAGCGAACCACGTCGTCCAGAAGCTCGCCGGCAGGCGGGTTAGCAAGGTTCTTACCGTCGCCGTCGACGGCATCCCCCTAGCGGTCCACATAGCCGACTCGTTCGGCGTCCCGTTCCTGTACGCCAAGAAGGAGAAGGAGATCGGCGTCTCCAACTTCCTAGAGGAGACCTACACCGTCTCGAGGGCCGGGATTCAGGTCTCGCTTTACGTACCACGGGGCTCGCTCGACAAGAGGGACAGCGTCCTCATAACCGACGACGTCGTCCGGTCCGGTGAGCAGCTCAAGGCGCTGGTCAACCTGGTGAGGAAGAGCGGCGCCGAGATATCAGCGGTCTTCGTCCTCATAGCAGTGGGCGACAGGTGGAAGAAGGAGATAGACGAGTCATCCGACTTCCCGATCTTCTCGATCGTGACTCTACCTGAAAGGGACTGAGAGGTCATACGGGGGCCTGAAGATCCCCTTCTCCGTTATTATCGCGGATACCAGCTCGTTCGGCGTAAGGTCGAAGGCAGGGTTCAGCGCCATAGTCCCCTCCGCGGCCAACCTCGCTCCGCCTATATGCGTTACCTCCTCCGGGTCGCGCTCCTCGATTCTGACCTCCTCCGCCTCCACGTCGAGGTCGATCGTCGAGAGCGGCGCGGCGACGTAGAACGGGATACCGTACCGCCTTGCTATGATGGCATGCCCGCACGTCCCAACCTTGTTGACCACGTCGCCCCCCCTCGTTATCCTGTCGGCGCCGACCACTATCTTTCTCACGAGCCCCCTCTGCATCACGGATGCGGACATCCCGTCCGTTATCAGCCTGAACGGTATTCCCTCGCTCTTCAGCTCGAACGCCGTGAGCCGGGCCCCCTGCAGCAGCGGTCTGGTCTCGCAGGCGTACACCATGATCCTCTTACCTGCCTGCACCGCGCTCCTTATCACGCCGAGCGCCGTGCCATGCTCGACGCATGCAAGGGCCCCTGCGTTGCAGTGCGTCATCACCCCGTCCCCGTCGTCGATGAGCGTAGCCCCGTATCCGCCGATGGCCCTGCACCTCATGACGTCGTCCTCGGCTATCCTGTTCGCCTCCCTGACGAGCGCCTCCCTGATGGCAGCCGCCCCTCCGCCCCTGCTACGCTCCCAGGTCGTCCGCATCATCTCCAGCCCCCAGAAGAGGTTCCTGGCGGTGGGCCTCGTCCTCCCTATCCGCTCCGCCGCGCGCTCTAGGTCGCCTACGAGCTCGTCCGCCGTCTCCGCCATGCTGTTCCTGCCCGCCAGCGCAATCCCCATTGCCGCTGCAACACCGAGCGCCGGGGCGCCCCTTATCTCCATGGTCTCTATCGCCCTCGCGAGCCTCTCGTGGTCGCCGCAGCTCACTACCCTCAGCTCGGTCGGAAGCCGAGTCTGGTCTATTATCTCGACGCGCCCGTCCTTCCACTCAATCGTCCTCATTGCATGAGCACCTGATCGCATTGACAACCTCTTCTGACATCGCACTAATACCCCTTGCTACGGGCCTGCTGATCCCCCTGCCGAAGTCCGTCGTCTTGGGCTGGATGCCCGCCAGCACTATCCTCACGCCCGGGATGCCCTCCCTCAGCACCATGAAAAGGACCTTCACAGACTGCTTGTGGGTCGAGAAGGACTGCGCGATAAGGTCCTCCTCCTCGATCAAGGCGCGGCTCCCCGGTTCCTTCCCCATCTCCACCGCGTCGAAGAATACAATATGCGTCGGCTGGAACCTCTTCATGTCGAGCGAGTAGTTCTCCGGCACCGTGCCGCAGTCGAGCAGGCACGCCGACGGCGGGACCCTCCCCCTCAGCTTGGCCAGCACGGCGAGGCCGGCTGCATCGTCGCGCCTTATCCTGCTGCCTACCCCTACAAGCATGAGGCGGTGGCATCCTCTGAGGAATCCTATCAGCTCCTCTTCGAAGGGCATATTATTAACCAGCCCCAAACTAGGAGATAAAGGTTGGTCGCGATGTCCGAGGCTATCCCGAAGGCCCTCCTCTCAGGCAGGTCCGCCACAATGAAAGGCCCCGATGCGGATAGGACGCATCAGCAGGGCACCTTCGGGGAGATGGAGAAGGGGATCCTGACGCTCTCGGACGTCGAGATAATGTACCTTCTCGAGAAGGACAAGATATCGCTCGTCGACAGCAGCGGGCGCGCCCTCTCCATGGAGGACTTCCTGAGGCTCGCGACGGGGGAGGACCCGGACCTCTGGATGCGCTACCTGCTCTACTCTGACCTCCGCAGGCGGGGCTACATCGTCAAGCCGGGATTCGGGCCGAAGCTGGAGTACCGGGTCTACAGGCGCGGCGCCGAGATAGGCAAGGAGCCCGCCAAGTACCTCGTGTACGGGCTCGTCGAGGGGAAGCCGGTCTCCCTCCACGAGATAGCGGCGGTCTCCTCCTCCGCGAAGCTATCGAAGAAGGACCTCATATTCGCCGTGACGGACCGACAGGGTGAGATTACCTACTATGACGCCTCAGAGATCGAGTTCTAGACCCTGTGCAGTCCTGAGGATGATGCGCCCTGTCAACTGCGCCATGATGGGCGCGGCCGTCATCGTCAGCGAGATCGCCATACTCGGCGCCATCCCCTCGCCGGTCCAGATGGCGCTCGGCTTCGCCGTCGGCTTCCTGCTCACGGCATCGGCCATGATAATAAACGACGTCGTTGACCTCGAGATCGACAAGATCAACGCCCCCGAGAGGCCCCTCCCCTCGGGCATGGTCTCGCGGCGGGCGGCAGTATGGATGGCCTGCGCCACCGGAGTGCTCGGCATGGTCGCCTCGGTCCCCCTGTCGTACTATGCCCTAGCGGTAGCGGCGCTGACCTTCGTCTCATCGTACCTATACAACACACGCGGGAAGCAGACCGGTCTCTTGGGCAACTCAATGGTTGCGTTCTGCGTCGCGATGCCGTTCCTCTTCGGGGGCATCGTCGTCGTGGGGTACATCGACCTGCTAGTTGCTGTCTTCTTCCTTCTGGCCTTCCTCGCCACCATCGGGCGGGAGGTGACCAAGGGCATCGCGGACATGGAGGGCGACCGGACTAAGAACATCCGGACCGTTGCGCTCTCCAAGGGCGCGCGCTTCGCCGGTGGGGTTGCCGCTCTCTTCTACATCCTGCCTGTCCTGCTGACGCCGTTCCCGTACCTCTATGGCGCCATAGGGCTCGCCTACGTGATAGTGGTGATCGCCGTGGACGCCGGCTTCTGCTACTCTGCATTTAGCATACTGGGGTCCCACGACAGGCAGAATGCTCTCAAGGTGAAGACGCAGGCACGCTACTGGATGCTCCTCGCGCTGGTAGCATTCCTGCTAGGCGGGCTCTTCCGATGAGCCGTAAAAGTGGGTGCGGGCGAGCGCGGATTACCTCACGATTGCCGGAACGCCCTGCAGGTCCGTGACGGTCTCCTGCTTCTCGGCCATCTTCCTCAGCTTGAACTTGCCCGTCCTGACCTCTTCGGGGCCGACTATCAGAACGTACGGTATGCCCTTCTTCTCAGCATACTCGAGCTGCCTGCCGAGCTTCCTCCCCATGATGTCCGGCTCCGCCGGGACCCCCATCCCGACGAGCTCCCTGCTGATCTTGATCGCCTCCTCCGCCACCGCGTCGTTGACGCTGGCGACGAAGACCGCCGTGCCTGCCCTCCTCCCCTCAGCCCTTATCTTCTCCATCAGGACCTCGTAAAGCCTCTCGACACCGAGCGATATGCCGGTCGCGGGCGTCGGCGGCCCGCCGAACCTCTCGATGAGCCTGTCGTACCTCCCGCCCCCGCCTATGCTCCCTATCTGCGCTGTCTTGGTCCTTATCTCGAAGACCGGCCCTGTGTAGTAGTCTAGGCCGCGGACGAGGCTGAAGTCGATGCGCATCGCCCCGCCCAGCCCGAACGCCCCGGCGAGCGCCTCTATCCTCTTGAGCTCCTCGACGCCATCCATCGCCGCCTTAGATGAGGCCAGCTCCCTGGCGACGTAGTCGATCGCCTCCTGCCCCCTAAAGTGCGTGAACTCGAGGACCGCCCCCGCCTTGCCCTCCGGCAGACCCATGGCTGCCAGCTCCCGGGCGACCCCCCCCTCGCCGACCTTGTCCAGCCGGTCCAGCGAGCGGAAGACCTTCGCCTTGCCCTCGGCGCCCATCCCCAGCCCCTCGACCATGCCGTCTAGTATCTTCCTGTCGTTGATCCTGACCTCGAAGTCGCCCAGCCCGAGCGCCCTCAGCGCGTCCACAGCCGTCGAGACGCACTCCAGGTCCGCCTCCATCCTCGCGGCGCCGACGATGTCGATGTCGGCCTGGACAAACTCCCTGAACCTCCCGCTCTGGGGCTCCTCGTAGCGCCAGACCTTGGAGATGTTGAACCTCTTGAACGGCTTGGTGAGGTCCGGCGTGTTGGCGACGACCCTTGCCAACGGCACCGTCAGGTCGAACCTTAGGCCGAGCCACCTCTCCCCCTTGTCCTGGAACCTGTAGATCTGCCTCTCCACCTCGTCTCCGCCCTTGGCTGCCAGGACCTCCCACAGCTCGATCGCCGGGGTGTCCATCTCCTCGAAGCCGTGCATCTCGAACGCGTTCCTGACCTTGTCGAGGATGACCCTCCTTACCCCCATCTCATCCGGGAGGAAATCCCTGGTGCCTCTTGGCCTGCCGAACTTCATTGTGGTCCCTTCTTGGAGTAAGGTTGACCCGCCGCCTCTATAAAAGCATCTGCCGGTGACCATGCCGGAAACATCCGTTAGGATTAAAAGGAAGTTTTGGTTCGAGGTTATTCGGTCGTGGGCCCATAGCTCAGTACGGTAGAGCAGCGGGCTTTTAAGAGAAATCGGAGATACCCGTTGGCCGCGGGTTCAAATCCCGTTGGGCCCGCCACCTACAATTCTCCGGATCTGATCGGCGCCTCTGATCGAAGGCCTCACCAAATCCGCCGGGAAGGCTGGCTGATCAACTGCATGCCGGTGCGTCAACTGCGTGACTATGCACGGCTCCACCCTTCCTTTCAGCACCTTCCGTGCGATCTAATATTCCGGCATCTTCCTGAAGCCGATATTGTTACGAATGACATACCAGAAAAACCTCTGCGGAAGCACCTGTTTTATTGTTTTTAATACACCGTTGCCCCTTTCGCTCAGACGGTAATTCTTGGTATAGTTCGTCTCTGCAGACCGTATTATGTTCAGCTCTTCGAGCTTACCGAGGTATTTCACAATCGCCGGCTGAGTCATTACAATCCCACATTCCTTCAGGGCTCTTGTGATTTCGCTCTGCGACAAACTCCGACTCCTGCCGAGAAGCATTATGACCGCCCAATTTACATAATCGCCGCGAGAGTTGGTCTCAATGATGGCATCTACTACGTCTGAAGGCACGCCCTCAAAATCGATCTGCCCCACAATCGCGCTGTTGTAATCGACCTTGCTGAGCATCGCAACCGCATATAGGGATACCAAAAACGCAAAGAAAACCAGTTCTATCGGGGTCCTAAAATCGATCAGAAAACACAGGTTTCCAAACAGGATTGGAGGCGCAATGAGAATGTTTGCTCCAAAGATGCGTTTTTTCATCCTCGTTCACTTTTGTTGGCATTTAAAGTATTTTAAAACAATAATGCTAATTAGCATTGCTATAGGAGTTTACCTTGATGATAAATGAACAACAATACGGTTGCCATTATTTTATGCGCCATCATTTCAGTTGCATTCATCTCGGTTGCTGCCATATCGTACAACATATGCCAATACAACAATGAACTGAAGAGCACGGTCTATTCCAATTTTAGGGAACATTGCCGTAACATTAAAACAAACTGCGACGCAGCAGTCAACGCAATCAACGAAGGGGATAACGCTAATGCCCTCCTCCATGCAGATACCGTGTTCGAGTTGATGTCGTCATACCATTATGAAGGGATTGAGCTGCTTGGATCGGATTACTTGAGACTATACGCGGTTCTGTACAGCTCTTTACCCCAGCTTCATAACGACGTGTTAGCCATCCACACGGCTTTATTGAACAGCACTGTTTCTCAAGATCAGATTAACTTGATGACAGATTGTGGTAGCGCATTCTTTTACATCTTTCAGAACACGCCAGAACCAGACTGGAGTGGCTATCACATAACAAGCATCGACTATATCATCATAGAGCTGGGAAAACTAACTAGCTAATTTGCACGAGTGTAGATTAAGATGGTAAAGAAAATTCCTCTGGAGCACAGAATCCTTTTATTGTTAAATGAGCAATGCGATTTATCATTAGTAGAAATATCGAAGACGGTAAGCGCTTGCAGGCAAACGACCTCCAGAAAGATTAAACGCCTAACTGAATACGGTCTTATTGACGTTGAACGCTGTAAAGGACCGCCTCCGAAATACATTATCAGTATGACTGAAAGAGGGCGACAAACAGCACTAATTTTAAGCAACCTCGAAGATTTTCGAGCTGAAAAAGTTGCTACAATTAAGAAAAACGATACGGTCAAAATGATAATGGCCAGGTCTTTGTCCGGCAGTTTTCGCCTCAGGCTCAAAGGGCTATTATCATAACCGATTGTTAAACAGTATTAACTTTATTTGTTATTTTTTTATAACGTATATTATATAACAAAAAGTTACAATTATTATATTAATGCTCAAGACAAAAAATTTGTTAGGTGAGGCATATGCACCTATACACAAATTATCTGATAGCGTTGCTGCTGTGCACTCTTGCCGCATCAGGCATCGCCGTGGTTGCTTTTGGAAATGCCGTCGCTTCATTACCTTTAAACAATTCAATGAATTGTATTGCATACGACCCTACAGATCTAACCCTATTGTATGAAACTAATGTCATAGTTTCCCACTCGGATAGGTCAGCAACAATGTCCATCGAATTCAAAGGGACAACACTCCAACTTGATGTAGAATATGAAAAGGAATTCGTTGATGAGAGCGGCGCAAAGATTATGGCTTTTGGAGGTGAAGCGACAGACAAAAAAAACACATACCCCGCACGTTTTTCCTAAGTGATGATAGAAAAACATGCTCTGGGCGAGTAATGGGCAAAAACTATGGTGGACCTGACTTCGCTTTTATCGTAAATAGTATGCCAATGCAACAACTGGAGTTAGCGCTCAGTGATGCCGCAAACCAAATAAACGAAGCAAAAGCGGTCGCAAAGATTCAGAATGCGCAACTCGTAACTCAAAATACTGTGCTGGCGACCATGCTATCCGATGCAATGCTAAACGAAGACGCTGGCAGATTCGGAAGCTGGGAAGGCGACTATTGGAAAGTCACAGTAATTGCGAATAAGATCTATTGCTCTATCGAAAACGCAACTGCGTATGATTGTCAATTAATAAATTCTGATAAAGCAATAAAAGCATATAGCTGGATGACAAATGCGTTTGACCATAATTGGTGCATGGATACTGTTGAGTATATATTCTATTCCGATCCGCTGGTTAATTGGGAAAATCCCACCCCCAGTACAACTCCGCTGTCTGTGCAATGGAGCTATAGCATTTCAATAGGAGTGGGGGGGTTTGGCGTTGGATTTGGAGCAGGTACAACATTTTATTCAGTATATACACATGCAGAAAGCAACGTCCAAACAGGCTTTTATTATCATTTCTTTTTTGATTATGTAAGCGTACCCATGCAATATTTTGAGTACAGGAACTCCGAGACATATCCAGAAGGCACAGGCGTTTGGATCCAGCATGAACCGAACTCCGCTTTAGGCGGAGAAACAGTGGAATGCACAATCACTTCCTATAACCACCCACTATGGAATACTTGTGGTGACATGGGTTGGATACCAACAACGTTCGGACCTGCTTCAGGAACATTCTACATAAGAGTCCACTAACACTCTATTTCTTTCTTTTCCAAAATAGGCGCGAAAAATGTGGAAACCGATGCATGTTATCAGAAACATGGAGGAGACAAATGCGCTATAAAAAGACCAAGCGCATCTACACCTTTGCAATATTTGCCTTATCACTGTCTGTATCATGTGTCGCTGCCACTTCTATAGACACTGAATTGCTAGGCAATAGAGACGCGGTTGATTGCCCGCTCTAAACCTTATCGCAGCAGGCTGAAGCGGTCACCAACGTTCATTCAGGGAGTTGTAAATGTAGGCAGTGTCATCGATGAACAAGGTCGAATATTTACGATTGCTGATATTTCAATAAATGTTGTTTTGAAAAGTGCCCTCACGTCGCAAATAAATTCAATAAAATATCTCGGCGGCACTGTTGGAAACTTAGGTCTGACAGTAGATATGCAGTGGCCTGCTGGAGACTATGCTTTGCCCACGGCATTTGATCAGCAATTTGGTCAAGAACTAATTATCTTTGTAAATTCCGACAATAATGTGCTATCATATATTGAAAATCCTTTTGTGTCATCTATCCGATATTCACTCCTTTCGCAAGGAGTACAGCCAACAACTGCTGTAACAGAAGCTCAAGGCTATGCGTTTAATTGGAACGCGTCCTCACTGCGGGGCCAGACCGTCGCCAGGGCGCTATACCATGTGGTCTACAACACATCATCGAACTGGAAGGCGCGCGCCAACGTCACCGAGCCAGTTGCGCGCTACTCTCCGACAGATGATGGCGAGACGGAGTGCTTTCACGAGTGGCACATTACGATAGCCGGGAACTTCGGCAGCGGGTCATTCCGATTATGCCATACGGGCTATTACATAGGCCATGAACGGTCAGATCTTGGGCATGATGGTCGCTGATATTAATCGGACCCTGCGATCGGGCGTTAAGTGCCTTCCCTCTAGCCAATCTGCCTCCTTGTGGCACTCAACAATCTATATGCGGCCGCCATTATGCGCGAAGAAGTAAAGCAAAATTGCATTGCAAAAAACAGCCGCTCCCTCCATTATAATGCCGCGCCGTATGCACCCCGCCCTGCCCACGCCCCTCGCACACCTTTTATGCGCAAAAAATCTATTGGTAAGGGGGATGGGCCGAATGAGCGCCGGATACGTCCACGGATACTCCAAGCGCGAGTCGATGCGCCTAGAGGACCAGGCGAACTGCCTGAACGACCTCCTCCACCACGACACGACATTCCCGGATGGCTCGACCGTGCTTGAGGCGGGCTGCGGCATTGGCGCCCAGACCGTCATAGTCGCGCCGAAGAACCCCGGCGCCAGGTTCGTGTCGATCGACATCTCGGAGCACTCCCTGAGGAGGGCCGAGGCGCTGGCGAGGTCGCGCGGCATCCGCAACGTCGAGTTCCAGGTCGGCGACATCCTCGACCTGAAGTTCCCAGACGGGAACTTCGACCATATCTTCGTCTGCTTCGTCCTCGAGCACCTACCGGACCCCGCCGCCGCCCTGAGGTCGCTGAAGCGGGTCCTGAAGAGGGGCGGCACGATCACTCTGATAGAGGGCGACCACGGCTCGGCCTACTTCTACCCGGAGAGCCGCCATGCGCAGGAGGCGATAAACGCGCTGGTCGAGCTGCAGTCGAGGGGCGGGGGCAACGCACTCATCGGGAGGCAGCTGTACCCCCTATTGGTCCAGTCGGGCTTCAAGAACTGCTCGGTGTCCCCGAGGATGGTCTACGTCGACTCCAGCAAACCCGACCTCGTCGAGGGCTTCATAAAGAACACCTTCACCGCCATGATCGAGGGCATAAGGGAGAAGGCGGTAAACAGCTTGGTGGCAGAGGAGGCTGCGATGGAGAAGGGATCCAAGACCTGCACAGGACCTGTGGTCCCGACGGCGTCTTCTGCTACACCTTCTTCAAGGGCATCGGCCACAACATCTGAGCATCGGGCGCAGGGAGCAGTGTCGTGGAAGAACTCGTTCTGCCCCGGCAGGGGTTCCTCGCCGTTTGGAAGCCATCAATCCGCTTGGCGGGCCTTCTCATCCTTCGCCCTCTTCTTGTTAGCGTCCACAAATATCCTCTCATCGCCGCCGATCGATATCATGATCCCTGCCTCCCCCTCCCTCATCTCCTTCGGGAAGGCGTCCGAGAGCGCCTCGAAGAACCTGTTCTCCCTAGCGTCGTAGAACGTCCCGCACCCGGGCGACCTGGAGTCGAGCCTTACAGGCCTGACCTCGTCGTCCCTGATGATCCTGATGCCCTCCACCTCCCTCTTGAGGAGGTGCCTGCTCCTCCCGTCGTCAAGCCCCTCCACGATCGCCATCCCCCTGTCGAATCCTGATATCCTGAATGCCCTCCCGCCGTACTCTATGAGCGTGCCTGCCCTCGCGGCCGGTAGCCTCGCCGAGACCGTGTTCCTGTATGCCCTGCCGCCCGTGTCCTTGCTGACGCCGATGAGCTTGGGGCTCTCCGAGACCGTCGCGCCGAAGAACTCCGAGAGCCACCGCGAGAAGATCCGGGCGGAGTTGAGCGAGACGAACTTGATGTCGTACCCCCCTCCAGCCTCCTTTATCTCGGTGACCTCCTGCCTCCCCCTCCCAGCGGTCCTCCTGTCGACCTCCC
>CAZEMX010000027.1:0-19408 GCA_964513415.1 uncultured Nitrososphaerota archaeon | reverse complement strand
TCATCAACGCGCTTAACGTGTCGATGATGATTGTGGCATCGTTGCTAGCAGTAGGCATAGGCTATACTTGGATTGGCAGCTACTCCAACATGCTTTCGACAATTGCTGCTGCACCCGGTGGCACAACATGGCTCAATCAGGATGCAGCCCTTGGCGGCATGTCTTGGTTCTTCTGGATCAGTTGGGGCCTCATCCTTGCCTCCTTCGGCATGACTGGTCAGCCAGGAATCGTCCAGAAGCTCTACGGTGTCAAGAAGCCGAGTTCTCTCTGGATATGGGGCCTTATGGGCGGCTTGATCTTTGGTCTGACCTGCCCTGCATACTGCTTCCTGGGCGAGATATGCAAGTACCTCGCAGTGCTTCCAGGCTCGACTGTTGCAGCTGAGATTACTGGGCTCGGGCTTGGCGCGGACGGCGTAATCGCTTGGTTGACCGTGAACAAGCTGGGCGTTGAGTCTCCTGTCCTTGGCGGTCTGCTTATCGCAGGTGTCCTCGGCGCAGCATGGAGTACTATCGACGGCTTCCTCATGATGGGCGGCGCAGCAATCTCCAGGGACATTGTCCACAAGTGCTTCAGGCCGAACTGGACCGACAAGCAGCTCCTGAAATACCTCAGGATCTCGATGCTAATCGTTGGCGCAGTCATGGTTGTCGAGACTTTCTTCCCCGCTGAGATCATCACATGGCTCGCTGCTATCGGCTGGGCTCAGTTCGCAGCAACTCTGTCTCCGGCGCTCATGCTCGGAGTTCTTTGGAAGGGCGTCACTAAGAAGGGTGGAACCGCTGGAGTCTTCGTTGGGCTTGTGGTTGCAGCTTTCCTGACATTCGCCTACAGAATTCCATTGGGCACTGGCACCTTCATGAAGCGATTCTATCTCGATGCTGGCGCTTGGGGATTCATCCTCGGCTTGCTGACCATCATAATCGTATCTGTAGCGACCAAGAAGGAACGCGGCCCGCTCTACTACGACATCCACAAGGATGTACCGAAGCCACAGTAAAACAACTTCCCTTTTTTCTTTTTTTTATCCAGACTTTTTAAAGTCAAAGTATAAATACTCAACAATAAGAAATCCTCTCATTCACGGGGTTCGTGTTTGCGATGGGCACTAAAGCAACCGATGAATCAGGTCATATGTCACGAAAGCCTCCTACCGAGGTGAAGATCGTTGCGATAATAGAGGCATTCGCCGGCATTTCATACCTGCTATACATCTTCCAATACTTGGGCACGTTTGACGCTTGGATCTCTCTGCCCATGATTATGGCACTCCTGAGCTTCTGGATAGCATACGGTCTGTGGACGATTAAGCGCCCTGCGTGGTACTTGTCTTTCGGATTCTCTGCATTTGGTGCGATCTTCGGAACCATCGCATTGCTCTTTATGCCAATCACTGGAGAGAGCATGCTCATAAACGCCCCGAAGCCGGTCCTTGACATCCTGACCATAGCTCTGCTTATGTCTAAGGATGTGCGTGCCGAATTCGGTTTTCGCAAGAAAAAAGAGATGGTGCAGCAATAGCCTCACCGCCCCCTCTTTTCGACGGCTCTAATAATAAAGTTTAAATTCGATACGTCGATGTTCTGCATGTGCCCAAAGATGATTGAACTCCCTGCGATCTCGCTCGCTGACTTTGCACTGTTGCCGACTCAGGTACTGATAATTACGGGGCAGATCTTTGCAATCTTGAACCCGATCAGCGTCCTTCCTACCTTCCTGTCCTTGACCGATGACATGCGCTCTGCCGAACGGCACAAGATTGTGCTGAATTCATGCGTGGCTGTCTTCTTCATAGGCATTATTTTAGCGATCGCAGGTAGCTACATACTCAACTTCTTTCATGTGAGCATCTCCGGTCTGCAGATCGGCGGCGGCATCCTGCTTATGGCCATTGCCGTTGAGATGTTGGGCGGCCTTCCGCGGACGAAGTCATTGGAGTCTCATAGCGAGGTTGCCATAGTGCCTTTGGCGACGCCCCTGCTGGTGGGTCCTGGCACAATGACCACGATCATAGTGCTCTCAGCGTCCTACTCCGTGCTCCCAATCGTGATAAGCATAATTATCGTAACCGTTGTGACATATCTGCTGCTCAGGTACTGCGACCTTCTGATTGCGGTAATCGGAAAGAACGGCACAAGGGCGCTCGGCAGATTCATGACTATAATTATCGCGGCATTCGCCGCCCAGCTGATCTATTCCGGATTTTCCGCATGGCTGCTGTCTTGGAACCTCATAGGCTAAATGCATCTCATTCTGGCGCATTAATCCAAAAATGATGGTAGCCCGGAAGAGATTCGAACTCTTGTCGGCGGGTCCAGAGCCCGCTATGCTTGGCCGCTACACCACCGGGCTGATTATTCAGAAATATTATGGCTGAATTTAAGCATATCTGTCGGGATTGCCGTCCATCCTTTTTAATACATACACATCATTTTTTACCATAAACGGGCTGCGCTTCCCCATCAACTTGATGCCTTTCGAAAATTTTAATAATTCGAAAAATCCGCCTATTAATAAATAAATCTAAAGATTTATATACTTGCAAGACATAGTGGACTTCCCCTTAAATATTTCGGTTAATTAGCAGGTGGTTCCATGTCTCAAGTTAGTGCAAAGCGTGAACATGAGCGTGAAAGCAAAGAGAACGACGTCGAGGATGTCGGCGCAGAGACAAGCGGTATGAAATGCCCCGCATGCGGAGGCACAAGCTTCGTCAGGTCTTTCGAGAGGGGCGAGGTGACCTGCACAACTTGCGGCTTGGTCATAACCGAGAAGATCATCGACAGGGGCCCAGAATGGAGGGCGTTCACCTCCGAGGAACGTGACAAGAGGAGCCGTGTCGGCTCGCCACTCTCCCCGACAGTCCACGATCGCGGCCTATCTACCGTTATTGACTGGCGCGACAAGGACGCCATGGGGCGCAAGCTGGAGCCGCGGAAAAGGATAGAGATTCTCAGGTGGCGCAAGTGGCAGATACGCACCCGTGTCCACAGTTCGCTCGACAGGAACTTGGCGCAAGCAATGAGCGAGCTGGACCGCATAAGCTCCCAGATTGGCCTGCCAAAGAGCGTCAAGGAGGAATCAGCCGTGATCTATAGGCGGGCTGTCGAGAAGGGGTTGGTCCGTGGGCGCTCGATAGAGTCCGTCATGGCCGCCGCGATATACGCCGCATGCAGGACCCAGAAGGTTCCAAGAACGCTTGACGAGATAGCAAAGTACACGAAGGCAGGTCGGAAGGACGTCGCCCGATGCTACCGTCTCCTGCTGCGGGAGGTCGAGGTCAACATCCCCATTGCCGACCCGATCAACTTCATAACGAGGATCGGGGGGGCGCTGGAGCTCAGCGGAACGACCCAGCACAAGGCTGCTGAGATAATCCGGGAGGCACAAAAGATGGGCATAACCGCAGGAAAGGACCCCGCAGGTCTGGCCGCAGCAGCGATCTACGTCGCCTCGTTGCTCGAAAACGAGCGCAGGACCCAGAAAGAGATCGCCCAAGCGGCTCAAGTGACTGAGGTCACCGTACGCAACAGATACAAAGAGCTTATGAAAGAACTAGGCATAGAAGTGCCTCTTCAATGAGAAAGGGCGCATTGTAGCGCCTCTTTCTTCAAAGAATCTATTCGCTTTTCAGGAACCTTCTTTATCTCCCTCATTGTCGGCCGGACCCTCTTCCGGGGCGGACTCCTCTGTAGGTGCGGTCTGGTCTGTTCCAGCAGCGTCGGTCTCCGGAAAAATGGTGTTCTGGAAGCCGCACTTGTTGCATGTATAGGCCGGCTGGGTGATGTAACCCGTCATCGTTATCGCAGAGATGTCTGTACTCCCGCAGACAGGGCATATCTTGATCCCCACGCCTCGCCTGTGCGCCGCTGCAACGGTCTCTTTCAGGTTCTTAAATACCACTGCAAAGACCTACTCGACGTCTATATTGTCTGTTGGGAAGCCTGCCTCTACCAAAATCTCCGCTGTCCTCTCGCGGTGGTCTCCCTGAAGCTCGATCCTTCCATCCTTTTCCGTCCCGCCGCAGGCAAGCTTGCTCTTCAGTTTCCCTGACAACTCTTTGAGGTTGATGCTCTTGTTGTCAATGCCCTCTATTATGGTAACGTCCCGTCCCCACTTGCGTTTCTCTCTAAAAACCCTGATCCTCTGTTGCTCCTTTACGATCGATTCGCAGACGCAAAGGTCCTTCGGCAATCCGCATTTTGCGCAAATTTCGCTCAATTTTTTGCATCACCTTAAGGCGTATTCGACACTATGCTTATCTGAGATATTTATTTATTGTTGAACAAATAATATGCTACTATCTCGTCCGCCATCACTGTGGGTGCACGCGATTGGAATATTCGATCAACCTGTGCAGGAAATGCGGCTCTGTCTGTGCGGCTCGCTCTGGCGCCTCAACCTTCAGGTGCACTATGTGCGGAACTAGAAACGCTGTCGAGAAGGCCGTCCGCTTGGCCGACGGCATAGTCTCGCGGGACGTCCCTTCGACAATCGCCTCGTATAAAATGGCAATGGCGAAGAGCAGAAATCCACAATAAGATTATTACTGACCAACAAAAATGTGATTAGTATGAAAAAGATTCTAGTAGTCGCTATAGTTGCAGTCATTGCGATCGCTGCGGTTGCAGGATTCATGCTGTATAAACCGCCTAACGCCGCATTAAGGATCGGATATCTGCCCGCCGCAAGCTATGGCCTAATATGGATCGCCTACGAGAGCGGCATGTTTGAGAGTGAGGGGCTCGAAGTTACCCTTGTCGAATATCAGAACGTTGGTCAGCTCGTGACTGCCCTCGCCTCTGGCGCAATAGACGGTGCACCCTTGACATCAGTCGCAGCTGCCGCCTTCATAAGGAATGTTGACATGACGATCGTTGCGGGCAACTCGTTTGACGGCACCGCGCTCGTGACAAAGAACGACATAAACGTCACCTCCTTAAGTGACCTCGACGGGATGCATATCGGTACGGTCGCTCAGGTCCCCGGTGACTTCGTCTTCAAGAGGGCAATCTCAGAGTGCCCGATCAATGTTACCTATACCACTTATCTGACTCCTGCGGATGCCCTGACCGCACTCGAGAACGGCACTGTCGACGCATCGATGCTTTGGGAGCCATACGCATCACTCTCCGAGTTCCGGAACCTGAAGATCGCCGTCTGGGATGGCGAAATCTACGCCTCGGATTACCCGTGCTGTTTGCAGACATTCACCAGCAGCTTCGCCAAATCAAACTCCGGCACCATTGTAAAGTTCATAAAGGCACTGATCAAGGCAGAGGCTTACACTGCATCGAACCCGAGCGAATCGCTATCATACGTTCGCAAATACATCCCTGAAGTATCCATACAGATAATCTATAACAGCATATTCTATCAGGATCCGGTGCTGGGGCGCCCCAGGAACCCCTTGAGTGCATACTTCAACACAACTGACCTTCAGGCCTTCTACCAGCTATTGGTCCCCTCCCTCCTGACGCAGAATGACTTTGCGACGTTGTTGTCAAAGCTCGACCCGACCAACTACTACAGTGCGATAAACTCCCTGAAGAGCGAAGGGTTTACATTACCGCAGCGTTACTTGAGCTGAGTGTGGGAAACATGACCGTCGGTGTACAGCTCTACTATTTCGTGAACGACCTCTACCGCACATCTGGAAAGCGCATCCTGATGAGGGACTTGGATCCGATAGCCAAAAAACTCTCGGTCAAATTCTTCCTGAGGTTAGACAAGGTCGGTACGCCTGGCTTCATGTCCCGGGCACTGCTAAGGAACTTGGGCATCGATGCCATGATGATATTCATCGAGGGTGAATCCGAGGAGGCGCTTAAGGAGGCCCTCCGTGAGGTCTACAAGCTCTATGGTCCGTACGAGGTCGAACGCGCAAAGGAGTACGCACTCGCGCGCGAGATGAAGAAGGAGCTTCCCTGATTTTCGGCACACCGAAATCTTTATATTTTTTCGGCACACCGAAATCTATTGGGCATGCCGCATGTACTTGGAAGAAAGGAAGAACCCAGACGATTATGTCGAACTCATTTATGTGATCTCAGAAGAGAACTCCAAGGGGATTGCTCGGATAAAGGAGATCTCCTCTGCGTTGGGGGTGTACCCCTCGACCGCAACAGAGATGATGCAGAAGCTTTCCGAAAAGGGGTATGTGATAAGGTCAAACTACGAAGGAGTCAAACTTACCGAAAAAGGCAGGCGTTACGCCCGTCAGGTTCTCGCAAGGCACAGGATACTGGAATGCTTCTTCCTTCAGTATCTGAACCTAAACCCCTCAGAGGTCAAGGATGAGATCTGCGGTATAGAGCACCACCTGAGCCCTAGGACGCTGAAGCGCCTTCACGAGAAGCTGGGGCGCCCAGCAACCTGCCCGCATGGTAAGCCGATACCGCTATTTGAGGCATGACGTTATGGTTCAGGAATCCCTCGAGGTATTCTGCCGCCTAAAGAAGGCGCTGGGGAAAGTTACTCTTCGCGACTTGGCAGCTGCCGGCTTGGATCCCCAGAAGCGCGAGCTTCTGCTCAAGGGCGGACTGCTGCGTGAGATAGGTGGCTCGCTCGAACTCACCGAAGAGGGCGAAAGGGTCCTTCTCACGCACCGTGAAGACTACCTCCACGACCGCATAATCCACAATGACGGTTCAGCCCTTCCGGAAGATGTCTTTCGACACTGGACCTCATGCCACCACATAGACCGGGGGACGCTCAAGGAGTTCTATGAGCGGCTGAAGTCCATGCCATACCGCATTGAAGACCTTACCCCGCTCATCGACGTTCCCGCCGGCAAGGTCGCCGAGGTGGTCCTCATTGTCGGGGGCAGGAACGCGGTGAACCGCCTATGCGAGATGGGTCTGACCCCTGAGACCACTGTAAGGGTCTCCAAGCGCGCACCAGTGGGGGGCCCTGTCATAGTCTCCGTGAGGTCAACCGAGGTTGCGATTGGGAGAGGCATAGCCTCGAAGATACTCGTCAAGATAATAGAATAGGTTGGCGATGCCGGATGCAGAATGACTACCCATGCTCAGGGGTGCCACCAAGGATCGCATTAGTGGGCAATCCGAATGTTGGGAAGAGCTCGATATTCAACCAGCTGACCGGCTTGAACCAGACCGTCGGCAACTGGCCTGGAAAGACTGTGGAGCTGGCGGAGGGCACGCTTGTCTTTGAGGGAACCACCATCAGGATCGTCGACATGCCTGGAACCTACTCCCTCTCATCCTACTCCGAGGAGGAGCTGGTGACGAGGGATTTCTTGCTCAGCAGCGCCGCCGACGTCATAATCAACGTTGTCGATGCGACCGCTCTCGAGAGGAACCTCTACCTCACGCTCCAGCTCCTTGAGATGGGGCTGCCTATTATACTCGCAGTCAATTTCATCGACGCCGCTTACCACAAAGGCATATCGTTCGACTTCAAATCTCTGCAGGAGAGCTTGGGTGTCACTGTGATCCCCGTGGACGCGTCCTCCGGGCAGGGCATGACAGAGCTGATGGGGGCGGCGATGCGGCAGCTCCGATCTAAGGGTGGTGGCCGCCCGGCACGCCCAAAGTACGGAAAGGAGATGGAATACCTCATCGCCGATGTGGCAAAGGAGCTGCGCGCCGGCAATGTCCCGCTCCCCGAGGGCTATCCGATCGAGTGGATCAGCCTCAAGCTTATTGAGGGCGACCCTGAGGTCATGCGGAGGGTCAAACTGCCGCCCGATCTGCTGGCAAGGGTGTCCGAGAAGACTTCTGCCGTCGAGTCCATACACGGCGAGTCGGCAAACGTCATAACCGCCTCGGAGCGATATTCGCTCTCCCACCGGATTGTCGAGCGCTCGCTGAAGCCTAAGGTCGAAGCGAGGAATGCAATCTCGGAATGGGTAAGCGACCTGCTGACCCACCGCGTTTACGGCTATCTGGTTCTTGCGGCGGTGCTGGGCGGCACCTTCTACCTCATATTCCAAGCGGGCGGTATCATATCCGGCGCAATTGATTCTGCCTTCTCGTCAGTCATAGTCTACCTCGCTGCGGCGCTGTCCTTCCTGCCTCCGATGGCGGTAAACCTCCTGCTCAACGGCGTCGTCTTTGGGATAGGCGCGGCGACCTCGATAGCGCTTCCCTACATCGCCACCTTCTATATCGCCCTCTCCATATTCGAGGATACTGGCTACCTTCCGCGGGCGGCCTTTCTCTTGGATTCCTTGATGCACAAGATCGGTCTCCACGGCAAGGCATTTATCCCCCTGTTGTTGGGGTTCGGCTGCAGCGTGCCTGCATGCATGGGCTGCAGGATCATGGAGACCCGGCGGGAGCGCCTGCTGCTCGGAGCGCTCGTCGTGCTGATCCCCTGCTCCGCCAGAACCATCGTAATACTCGGGGTAGCCGGAGCATACCTTGGCATAGGATACGCGCTGCTGATCTACTTCATCGACATACTCCTCGTCCTGGCGATCGGAAGGGTGCTCTTCAAGGCCCTCCCCGGCGAATCGGTTGGTCTTATAATGGAGATGCCCCCTGTCCGCATGTTCAAGCCAGTAGCGGTGCTGAAGCGAACTTGGCTGAAGACCAAGGACTTTGTATTCACCGCACTGCCGCTCATCGTTCTGGGATCCCTCGCCGTTGAGGCCGCCTCATCGCTCGGTGCGATGGATGTTATCGTGAACTCATTCTCGCCAGTAACCGTCGGAATTCTGGGTCTGCCGGTCGCAACTGGCGTTGCCCTGATATTCGGCATGTTGCGCAAGGAATTGGCGCTGATTATGCTCGCTGCATATGCCGGCACTACCGACTTTGCCCTGATAATGTCTCCAGCGCAGATGTTCGTCTTCACACTCGTAATGGTGATATACCTGCCTTGCGTGGCTACACTGGCTGCCCTGATCAAGGAATACGGTGCGCGCCGTGCAGCCCTGATAGTTACCATGGATATGCTGCTCGCTCTAGCGGTCGGCGCCGTCGCATCCCAAATGCTCTCGATCATACGCTTCTGAGCCGGTCCCTTATCTTCGCAAAAGTCGTCTCGAGGTGCTCGGGCATGACCTTGGTATCCGCAAGGACCGGCATGAAGTTGGTGTCGCCGTTCCATCTCGGCACGATGTGCATATGGACGTGCTCGAAACCTGCCCCTGCGGTCTTGCCGACGTTGAATCCAATGTTGAAGCCGTCGGGCGCCATGCTCCCCCTTATGGCGCCGATGCAGTCGCTCATAAGGCATCGCATCTCCTCCCACTCGCCGGCGCTCAGGTCCTCCACTGCCCTGACGTGCCTGTAAGGCGCAATCAGGACGTGCCCTGTATTATATGGGAATCTGTTCATCATCCCGAATACGCTTGCCCTCCGGGCAAATATCATCGCCTCGTCATCTTGGTTGGACTTCGGGGCATCGCAGAATATGCAACCCTTGCTTTTTCCCGCTGACACAAATGTTGAGCGCCAAGGCGCCCATATTGTCCTCATCCTATTCACTACTCTTGGACTGATTAATCCGACAAAAAATGTTTGCAAAAGGGGGCGGTCACATGCCTGTTAACCTAGCATTATTCGGTTCAGGTAAATCTGCACGTCTCTCTTCGTGGCGTCAGCCAATCCCTTCAAGCGATCAACTGCTTCGCCCTTGGATTGATACTGCATTCCCATCTCGGCTATTAGTGCCGCAAGCAGACCATTCTTATTTATGCCTGCAAAAACCCCCCTCTTTACCACAGAACCCTCGACAAAACCGCCTATCTCGGCGAACCTGTTCAGCGCTTCCAACTTGGATGTTGCGAGGTAGCCTGTTTCTGGATATCTTTTATCA
This sequence comes from uncultured Nitrososphaerota archaeon, assembly GCA_964513415.1. Lineage (GTDB taxonomy): Archaea > Thermoproteota > Methanomethylicia > Methanomethylicales > Methanomethylicaceae > Methanomethylicus. The sequence goes on along the minus strand of CAZEMX010000027.1, from coordinate 9,618 downwards.
TTGTAGAACTCCATCCAAACGCCCGCGCCGTCCATCAGCTCCTCGTACTCCTCGTTAAGCCTCACCGGGTTTACCGACCCCAAACCTATCCTTGGGTACGTGCTCACCCCTGCCTCAGTGGCTTGGAAGCCGCAATTTATCCAACCTGATATGGACATCGTCAGCCGCGCCGCCTCGAGCCTCACCTGCGGACCGCCCTCCAGTATGTACTGTATGGACGGCACGCCGCCGTTCCTAATGTTGAACTCGGGGGAGAACTCCCTGAGCTCGTCGATTGCTGCCTTGCTATATAGCTGCGTCATATACGTTGAACGCGACACTATCTTTACTGTCCGCGGCCTTACATTATACACTGCATAGCTGAGTTCGGAGAAGATTTCGTGCAAGGCCGAATCTTTGCCATAGAACCTCACGCAGTACTTCCCCTCGTTGCTATATGTCGACCCGCCCGCAACGACCGCCCCGAGGAGCAACCTCTTCAGGTCCTTTATGCTGGCACCATTTTCAATGATCTTCCCCACGTACCCCTTCGAATAGTTTGCCAACCCTGCGAGCATAACGACATAACTCATTGGCATCAGACTCAATACGAGCGGCGTTCCTTGGGCATTTCCTTCCCCGCACATGTCTAGGAGCATGGGCTCTATCGTAGCCGTAGTGTAGATGATACTTATTGCTGAAACCGCAATCAGCATTACGCTCAATGCCTTCAAGGCATTACCCAATTTCCTCATACAGCATACCCTGCCTATCCCAAGACCCTGACGGGTATTGTTATCCCCTTGCCGTCGTAAGCCTTCAATATGCTGTCATTATACGGATAACCTGCTATTATCATTATCCTCCCAAAGAAGTGGTTGACATCATCGTTGGATGGTGTCACGTTGCCGCTGGGGTGCGAATGCGCAACTCCTATTATGCTCAGGTCGAATGGTATCATGAAAGGCGAGAATCCCGAGAAGCCGCCGCCATAAGTCGAGAATGGAGGGATAAGGAACTCCTCGATATCCGCCGCCCCGTGCTTAACCTTGCCCCTTATCAGCATTATGTTCTCGTTGGGATATATCTCCCTGCACAGCTCTAGAAACTGCTCAAGAACCTCCCGCCTGACCGCGATCTCTCTTATCACGCCGATCACCTACGCCTCGACAAACCTAGCTGCGCCCTCAGTCTTTCCTTCTATTGCCGCTGCAGCGACGTAAACGAGGGTGGATGCCGCGATCGTCCATACGTTGGCCGGAATGCCCAGCGGCGATGCCTTGAGCAGATACAGCGCGAGCGCGACGCCGAACCCCGCGACTATCGTCGCTACCGCAGTCCACTTCCCTCCCCTGCACCAAACGAACATGCCTATAACCACTGGCACCTGTGGGAGCAACAGCGATGAAGAAAGCACCGCCAAATCAACTATAAATCCCGGCTTCGAGAGCGCAAAGATCGTGCACGCAATGGCGATTGCTACTATCGTAATCCTCGCTACCGCAATCTCTGCCTTCTGGGTTACTCCCTTGGCATATCTCCTCAAGACATCCCTGACCGTCATGGAACTGAGCGTGAGTATGATCCCGTCTATGGTGGATACAGATGCCGCGATCACTGCAACGAGTCCTATTATACTGAGCCAGGCCGGAAGCATGCTCAGCAGTGTCGGCGTTACTGCGTCCCTGTTTGCTACGAGAGGGAACACGCCGTCCGCCGTCATGAGCCTGAGCATCAGCCCCAGCAGAGTGACGAGGACCGTGAATGTAATCCCATAGATGCCGAACCATGTAATCATTCCCCTCTGCGCCTCCTTGGTCTTCGGCGCAAAGAGCCGCTGCACGACTTGTGGGTTCGTTATCGCAAAGAAGAACCACGGGAGTGTCATGTTTACGAAGTTGGCGAACGTCCATGTGCTGCTGGGCACGTAGGAGAGGCTACCGAGCGCCGCAAGGTCCAGCGGGCGTTGCCCGAACCCCTGCCAGTATACAAAGCAGATCATTATTACCCCCGTGCACACCATCACGATGCCCTGGAAGACGTCCGTTAACCCGACGCTCCATATCCCTGCTATCGCCGCCCACAGCAGCGCAACCGCTATGGCTATCACCACAGCCGTCGAGAAGGGCACCGCGCCGCTGCTGGCCCCCTCTGCCGCCACTGCCACTCCAATTACCTGCGACGCAGCATAGGGTATCAGCGCGACGAGGGATAGAAGCGTGACTGCAACGCCCACCCCTCCGCTCCCATACCTGTCGCTCAAGACCTCTGCGGGCGTTATGTAGCCGTATTTCTTGTGGAGCGTCCAATACTTGGGCGCTATGTAGTAGAGCAGGAAGAGCGTCCCGACTAGGTAGACCAGCTCAAAGCCCAGCGTCCCGACGCCGGTCGCATACGCCATCCCGACCAGTCCTATGAACATGAATGCGCTGTAAGTCGTGGCGGCATACGAGAGCGAAGCGAGAACCGTCCCGAACCTGCCGCTGGCCGCGTAGAAGTCTTTAGCTTCTTTGCGGAGGAATCTCTTGGAAAGCAATGCGATACCTGTCCCGACTAGTATGAAGATCGCTATCGCGATGTAGGTGAGCGTAGCATCCATCTCAACGGTCCCTCCTCATGAAGACTATTACTATGATGAGGTATGCGAAGGACGCCGCTGTCCAGAATGCGAATGTTGGCCATCCCTGAAGACCATTAAACAAACCATAAGGCACGGCATACATGAGGGCGACTAGGAGTGCCGAGACTGCAAGGAATGCTACGCCGCTCTTCATGATTCTAATAAAACTGAATTGTTCAGATAAACGTTGTCATAAGAACACATTAAACTGCAATAGATGCAAAACCTTCAAGCGCCGTTGTTAAGGATATATACTTTGGTTTCCGTTTGTATTACACATGCACAATTATGCCGCTCCTAGATCCCTCGTGGGGTCCCTGCTTATTGGTATAATCACCTCGTCGCTGTTCATCTCCCTCTTCACCTCATCGATAACGACCATCGCCCTGCTATTGGCCGCGGTGGCGATTACAGTTGCCGCTTACTACAGGCCTGCTGTGAGCCCGTTCATCCTCGCCTCCTTTCTGTTGCTGCCTGCCCTCCAGCTCCTCTTCGCAATAGAGGTTGGCAGCATGCCGTTCAATTACCTCGGTCTTACCCTGCTCTTCCTCCTCTTCGGCTCTTTCATCTTCTGCACGTTCGACTGGCTTGGCGCATATGCCGGACTCTGGATCGGCCTCGCTCTGCCCATTCCATACTCCGCAGCATTCGTCCTTCCTGCAATTGCTGCCGTTACTGCCTTCAGGGGCGTCAAGGCAGGAGTGGCATGCGCGGGGACCTTCAGCCTCTTCGGGATGTTCTTTATGCTGTCACTGGGATTCGGACTGCCCGTCCCAGCCGGCTTCGAATCCTACTCTGTGTTCTTCCCTGACACTGCATACCTCGCTTCGCTCTACTTCCCTTCCATGCTCTTCAGCAGCCTGCTCGGTCCGCAGTGGGTAGCCATAATCTCCTCCTCATCTGCCAACATCCTCTTCAGCTACACTCCGCTGTATTTCGTCTTCATCTCCGCAATCGTTATCGTAATCTCCCATTATGGGAAACGCCTGGTAGCGAGGCTGCACCTCAACAGCGCGCTCTGCAGGACATTTGTGGCTACCGTCGGGTGCGTCGTTGCCGGCGCCCTCCTCTTTGGGTCATACTCGCTCTTGGCATACTCGGCGCTTGCAGCTGCAATGGTGACGATCTTGGCGACCGCCATCAAGCCGCTCCTCGGAAGGGTGCCGCGGCTCTCCTCCTCCGGGCTGAGGGAGCTAATCTCGGGACCGGCAATAGTTGATGGCATCAACTTCGAGAAGAGCGAGGGTGTCATGATCGAGTCAAAGCCATCAAAGTCAACTGCGATGAGCAACTGCTGGGATAGGACCGTAGGCGTCGACGGCATCAAGAACGACCTGCTTAAAGCGGTGGCGCTTCCCCTGAGACACAAGAGGGCGGCTCAAAAGTTCGGCATAAGGCCTGCAAGGGGGATCCTCATTTACGGCCCTCCTGGCACAGGCAAGACCACTCTGCTAAGAGGGTTGGCCTCGCAGCTCGGCATAAAATACATCGAGATCAATCCCAGCGAAGTTCTGTCGAAGTGGTATGGCGAGAGCGAGCACAGGATGAGCGAGGTCTTCAAGGAAGCCCGTGCAAGCGCGCCGAGCATACTGGCAATAAACGACATCGACGGCCTCGGCAAGGAGCGCACATCCTACAAATCCGACGACGTTACCCCCCGGGTCCTCACCGTGATGCTGAGCGAACTGGACAACATGCTTCAGAGCGACACCGATGCGATAGTCGTCGCCACGACAAACAAGCCGCAGATGCTCGACAAGGCGCTTATCAGGCCGGGTCGCTTCGACAAGATCATCTACATGGGTCCGCCGGACGCCGCGGCGAGGGAGGCCATCTTCAGGCACTATCTCGAAGGAAAGCCTACTGTGTCGGCCAACATAAATTACCAGCAGCTCGCGGCCTCCTCTGAGCGCTTCACGGGGGCCGATATCCGCGCCGTAGTCGACAAGGTGCTCTCGGGGGCATTCTACAGCGAGGTGAAGGATAAGAAGGAGGCCCTAATAACGCAGGAGATGCTCGCACAGGCGATAAAGACCACGCGCCCCTCTATCGACTTCTCAATGCTGGAGGAGTATGAGCGATTCAGGGCCACTTACCAGAGGGACCGGCTGGTCACAAAAGGATGGGAATCTGAGATCCCTGACGTCCGCTTCGAGGACATCGGCGACCTCGACCAGGTTAAGACCGAACTGCGGGAGTCATTCGAGCTGCCGTTGCGCAGGCCCGACCTGATGGAGAAACTCAAGGTCAGGCCGGTCAAGGGCGTGCTGCTTTACGGCCCTCCTGGCAACGGAAAGACGCTGCTCGCCAAGGCGGTTGCTACTGAGGTCGCGGCAAACTTCTTTATCATTAGCGGGGCCGAGCTTGCGAAGACCGGCGCCAACGACGCCGCGTCGAAGGTCAAGGACCTCTTCAACCTTGCCAAGGAGAACGTGCCGTCCATAATCTTCATCGACGAGATCGACCAGCTCGCCCCGGACCGATCCTCAAGCGAGGGCAGCGCATTCGTACCAGTCACCACGCAGCTGCTGTCCGAGCTGGACGGCGTGAAGGCGCTGAAGGGTGTCATGATCCTAGCCGCGACCAACCGGCCTGAAGCAATAGATCAGGCCCTCCTTAGGGCGAACCGGATCGAAAAGCACGTGCTGGTGCCCCCTCCTGACGAAAGGGGCAGGGAGGAGATCCTTGGCATATATCTTCGGGATGTCAAGCTCTCTGACGACGTCATCATCAAGGAGTTGGCCAAGATGACTGATGGCTTCAGCGGCGCGGACCTGCAAGGGTTCGTAAACGAGGCAAAGAAGTCAGTGATAAGGAGCTCCCTGATGGGTGACGTGAGGGACTGGCTCAATATGGGCGACTTCAAGGCCGCCCTCCAGGCGAAGGCCGCCTCATCGATCAAGAATGTTTGAACCGGCTTGGCGCCGCGCTGCCCTTCATGCCAGCTTTCCCTTGCACATCCTGAACGTATCGTCGGCAATCTTCATCAGTTCAGGATCGTGGGTCGAGATGACTATCGTCTTGCCCATATCCCTCAGCTGTGTCAGCGTCCTGTATATTATTCTGGACGTCTCCTCATCGACGAAGACTGTGGGCTCGTCTGCGAAGATGTACTTGGGGTCCTTTATCAAGGCCCTCACGAACGCGACCCGCTGCTGCTCCCCCCCTGACAGCTGCTCCACCAGGTGACCTGCACGGTCGGTGATGCCAAGCTTGTCTAGCATGCTCATCGCCCTCTCCTTGTACCGTGCCGGATCTTCGTCGGATGAGTAGATCGGCAACAGCACGTTCTCCAACGCCGTATACTGCGGCAACAGGTTGATGTGCTGGAAGACGAAGCCAAAGTTGTTCCTCCGGAAGATCGTCTTCCAGAAGTCAGATGACCTGAGGACGCTGTCGTTGTCATATAATATCTCGCCGCTGCTGGGCGTAAGTATAAGGCTGAGCATGCTTAGCATGGTCGTCTTCCCGCATCCACTGGGACCCGTCAGGGCCACAACTGTCTTATCTTTGATCTTCAGGCTGACGTCAACAACTGCCGATGTTTCATTGAACTTTCCTCTGTTGTAAACCTTCGTAATGCTGCGCGCCTCTATCATGTGGCAGCCCTCCTCATTGCAAGCTCTGGATCAGTAATGGCATTCAGCCATGCTGGCACGACCGTCGATATGAGTAGCGGGATGATCGTGACAGCATAGATCGAGAAGACCGACTCGAAGCTTATGACCACTGGCAGCCTGAACTCGCTGGGCAAGAATGCCCACCCAAGCAGTATGTTCACCAAGCCTGGTGCGTTGAAGATCGCCGCATAAACGAATCCGAGCAGCATCCCAAGCGAGGTCGCAAAGAACCCAAGCGTCAAACTCTCTATCAGCCTCACCTCTATCACGTCAAGCGTTGAGAATCCGAACGTCTTCAGCAGGCCGACCTCAAACTTCGATTCGTGGCCCACGACTATTGCTTGGCTGAATGCTATCAACGCAACCGCGACAAGTATGATCGTCCACAGCGTGGTGAAGATGCCTCCCTTTGCAGCATATGCTGCCTTGTAGCCTCTTATCAGCAAGTCTTGATCCAAAATCCTGACATTGGGCATAGATGACATCTTAGCTGCCACATCCTGCGGAACTAAGCCATCATCGACATATACGCACAGGTCTGTTACCATTCCATTATCCATCTTGAAGAATTCGTTGGCATCGACCAGCGTCATGACCATCATATCTGCAGTGTATATCGACGATTCGTCTGAGAACACACCTACTATGTGGAACCGCATCGCATCAACCGACTCGCTGAGCAATATCATATCGTCGCCCGCAGTCACAGCCAGTATTCCTGCAATGAGTTGCCCTATCACAACATTTCCTGTTCCCGAGTCGTTAGCGTTCAGAAACCTCCCGCTCTCAAGGCTGTTCGTCGCAATGCCTGAGCAGTTGAGCCCGCTCGGGTCCAGGCCGATAACCGTGTATGTATTCGTGCCTATGCCGACGTATCCCCATGTTCTGAGCAGAACCCTGTCGACGCCTTCGACACTAGAAAGGTTCTCCGCATAGGCAACGGGTATCGGAGCCACGCGCCCTGCCTTCAAGTATTGCACCGTAAGGTCGGGCGAGACTGAGACGCTGAATGCCGCCTCCCGCTCTAGGCCGTCCTTCGCGAACAGGACGGCAGAGATCATCGTTGTTGCCACGAGGAAAGCGATTATGATCGCGGCAGTCCTCATCCTGTACCTCTTAAGGCAATCAAAAGAATACGAGAATACGTTCCTGTGCTTCTTGAGCATCCTCAACCCTTCTCCATTGTCATGTTGAACTCTGGAATCGTTGCGCGGTAGTAGTCCTGCCATATCGGCGTACCTATGAAGCTTGAGGGGACGATGTAGTCATATCCGCCTGGTATGTCATACAGCGACCTTACAAAGACCTCGATCATCGGGTTCCTTGTCCCTTCATAATTCGTCCCTATGGCAATGCTTGGCAGGCCGATCGTTCTGCGGAGCGACTCGTCAAACGTCTTTGACTGCCATTCTGCCTCGCTCGCGACGGTCACTGAAATGAGCACCACTGTAAAGATCACTGCGCACAGCGGCATCAGTGCAGTTTTTTTCATTATGAGCAACATCCTCCAACGGATCACTTCGCCGTAGGTATTATGATGAGGTACCTGAACTTGCCCTCATATCCTAGCGATGTAATTTCTACGACGTTGTCGACGCCGGCATTGACCAGCGTGACGAAGCAGCAAGATGCGACGGAGGTATTCACCACAAGCGTGTTCTCTATCCTTGTCTGGCCCAGCGGGATGCCGTTGAATTTTATGTTTACGTCCCCTATCTTGTCGACCGACAGCGGTTGTACGCCCAGTATCATCGCTGAGAGCCCCCCGGCGCCGGAATACCCAAATATGTCTGTGGCAACCGTACCTGCTGTTATCGTCATGTTGTTCGATACATAGGTGTTTGCGTCGATCCATCCCTCAGGCAACTGGGTGGGCTGAAACGCCCCAAACTCGGGATGCGCCGCTATGAATATGCCGACGAGCCCCACTATCCCTGCCAAAGAGATTGCCAGCACAACGAACATGACCTTGAACGGGCTGCCCATCTTGCTCATATCAACGCTCAGAAGATTCATGCCTATTTTGGTAAATAAACTTTTTACTTTTCACCCTTTTTTTGAGAATTCAATTCCAAAGTGCTTAATTTCAAGACAATCTATGTCTCTCATTGAGGTTATTTTGGTATGCGCAATGTTGTTATCGCAGGCGTATTCGTGGTTGTTGCCCTTGTGATGCTGGGCTCTTCCGGATATCTCTACTACCAATACTACGGCCAACCCCGGTGCGAAGCCTGTGGCATGATAGTTACTTCCGAGATGGCTGAAAATATGTACCTAATTGATACTAACACCAACCAGCGGCTTTATTCCTGCTGCGCGGGCTGCATGCTTAGGTTGGCTGCGGCACACCCGAATATGCATCTCGAGGTGCTGGACAGCTGGTATGGGACTGCTGCCCCTGCAACGGTTATTGAAATAAGGAATGGATCAGTTGTGAGCGTGTCAGTCGACACAGCGAGAATAATGCTTGGCTCCAAGCTAACCAACAGCTGCGTGAGCAACCGGTTTGCTATCAATGCGACCTCTGCGCAATTCCTGCAGACAAATGGCTATAACCCTTCAAACCCCCTGAGTCCGTTCAAGACGACGCTGCCTGACAACACTCCGCTGGTGAACGTCTCGGCGGCCCTGACTGCTTTGAAGGCAAAAGGCATAAGCTATGTTCCCCCATCTGCTGCCTTCTTGATCGGAGCGGCGACGGCGGGCATCGCAGTACTTGCGATCGGTCTAGTGGCATGGAAAAAGTTATCTGTCCCACCAGTCCGTAAAACGTAGACTACGAGGGCCAAACGATGATATGGACGCCGCTAACGACGATCATGACAGTGCTAGGCATATTCGGTCTAGCACTGATGCTCTTCTCCGCCACAAAGGCGTTTTCTATAACGCGCAAGTCCGGGCACGCATCGCTGGAAGAGAAGTATGTGCTGGAGAAGGAGTATTACCTGCTGTCAACGGTCGTCTGGATCATTCTAGCTTCGAGGTTAGTGGCAAGCGGGCTCTTCTGGGCAACAAACGAGAGCCTCATAGCACTCATCCCCGGTGCCATGTGTCAGTTCGGTGTATATCAGGCCGGATCGCCTTATTCTTGGATCGATCAGGGAATCAAGCTGATGGTCGTATTAGTCTATGGCATATGGCTGGTCTTGGACTTCATAAACCGGCGGACGAAAGGCTCTCCGCTCCTCGCATCGCTCTCTAGGCTCTTCATATTGATGACGCCGCTGCTCTTTATCGATACGGCTTTGGACCTTCTGTTCTACGGTTCTCTCGAACCGGTTACAGTCCCCTGCTGCAGAATAGTCTTTGACCAAACCTCCGCCGTTCCCTGTCCCTACTGCTTCGTCTTCCACGATGCGCCTCTGTTCTTGGTGGTGGTTGCCAGCTATGGCCTATCGA
>CAZEMX010000026.1:0-19620 GCA_964513415.1 uncultured Nitrososphaerota archaeon | reverse complement strand
CACGCGAGGTCGTGACCCGCCACCTCTCAATGGAGAAGGACGCCCCTCGGCCATCGCCGCCCAGCAGCAGGCTGAACGCGCCCTCCGGCGTATTCGTTACTATCCATTCTATCTTAAATGGCGAAAGGTCGTTGCGGGGGTGCATAGGATACCCGCTCCCCGTCATGCCCCTGATTGAGGCAACAACCGACGCCGCCATCAGCGCCGCAACCAACGACCCGCGATTCTCGCCGATCAGGCCAGAGGAGTTGAAGGAAGTGGTATTCGAGGTAAGCGTGCTGACCCCGCCTGTGCTCCTGCGCCCGAAATCCCCCTCAGAGTACCCGCTACTGATTAAAGTCGGCCGTGACGGTCTTATGGTCGAGCGGGGCTACTACAAGGGGCTTCTGCTGCCTCAGGTGCCTGTAGAGTTTGGCTGGGACGAGGAGACCTTCCTGTCCGAATGCTGCATGAAAGCCGCGCTCCCTCCAGACGCTTGGCTCACGAAAGGAACAAAGATCTACTCCTTCCATGCCGAGATATTTGCGGAGGAGTCTCCTGAAGGGCCCACGGCTGCCAAGCCGCTGGTCTAATTATCCGGAGGATAATTGGATGCGGATCTACTTCGCCCCCTGCGGAATAGCCTTAGGGCACGCGGGAAGGTGCATCCCAATCGCCAAGAAGTTCAAGGCTAGCGGCAGTGCGGTGTACTTCTCAACATATGGCGAGGCGGTCCAATTCGTCAGTAAGGCCGGATTCCATGTCGGCGAGGTCCCTCCTATCAGCGTCTTTGAGAGGAGTGACGGCACATTCGACTTCAGGCGCACCCTCTCCATTGGTCCAAAGAGCCTCTTGACATTCTCGAGGCAAATAGGGGCTGAGCTGAACCTTATCGAGCACTTCAAGCCTGATCTCGTGATCTCCGACAGCAGGCTATCCACGGTGCTGGCCGCAAGGATGCGCCGGATAATCCCCGTTCTGATCCTCCACCAGCTCAAGATCATGATTCCGCATACTCGCCCCATAACGAAGAAGTCCCGGCTCGCCGTCAAGCGGCACGTGGAGCGATTGGGGCTCGAGATACTGGGCGGCATGTGGAACCTGAGCAAGGTCATAATCGTCCCTGATTTTCCACCGCCTTACACCATTGCTAAGGCAAACGTCGTACCCTCTTACCAGTATATTGATAAGCTCAAGCTCGTCGGGCCAATTATACCCAAATATCCCAAGTCCCTGCCACCATCCGATGAACTAAAGAGGTCTATGGGGTTCGACGATCGCCCCCTGATCTTTGCGGCCATCAGCGGAACATATGCCGAGAAGAAGGCGATCACAGACAAGCTGGTCTCCCTATTCAACGAATTCCCAAACAAGTACAATATCGTGATCAGTAGGGGCCTCTCCGACTCTGCTTATGCCCCTCCACCCGTCTCAGGGAAGCACCTGAAGGTCTACAACTGGGTGGACGACCGCTATAAATACCTCAAGGCGTGCGATCTGCTCGTTACAAGGGGCGGGCACAATACTGTCGGCGAGGCCATCTATTACAAAAAACCAATGGTAATCATTCCAACGATAGGGCACTCTGAACATCAAGGTATAGCAGAGTCCATTACTAAGATGAATTTAGGGAAGACGATCCAGCAGAACAACCTTGATTATCTATCTCTCTACAGCAACATCAACGAACTGCTCACATCCTCCTACTACTCGCATAACATACAGCGAGCGGCCCAGTTCGCCGAGAAGTACAATGCTGTCGCTTCCATATATGAGACCGTCTGCGACATCCTCAATGTTCCCTTCAAGACCTTCTGACAAAAGAGAGAAGGAAATGCCGCTCACGGCGTTGAGATGAGCGTAATCGTCTTGAGAAGGCCCTCTATATTTCTGATCTCCTCAACCCTCTTCCTGAGTTCCTTTACATCATCCGTCATTATCTTGACGATGAGATCATACTCGCCAAATACTATGGTGCCCTCTGTAACATCCTTTACTTGGACGCACTTCTTCAGCACGTCCTTTTCCTTCCCCATCTGGCTTACTCCAAGTATGTAGGCTGAATAGGTCAAATTTGGCCCTCCAAAATTCTTGTTATTGCTTATGATTCAATGTTAATAACTTTTTTTATACAATCCATACAATTGTTGTGGTTTAAGCGGCGGACGCCGCCCGATAGGATAAAAGCCCCACAATGATTATTACGCTGCTTGAGGATGTGGAGCTGGTTGCAAAGATGTACTTGGCCGCCCTGATGATGCTACTCGTAGCCTCAAGCTCATTCTCCTACAGCAGCTATGAATATGCGCTCTCGATCTCGATCCAGAACGGTCAAGACGAGTTGCTTCCCGACAGCCCATCGTCGCCGTTGTACGCCGTCCTCAACCAGAACGTCTTCAAGAACACATCTTTCCAAACCTCGAAAATCGTCTCCGTCACGCTGGATGGTGCCCCTGTCGGCTGGCACTTGACCTATGACGCCGAGGGGAATCCTTGGATCATAGTGCATTCGGGCGACCCATTGCCTCCACTAGAGAGCACGACGCTGTCGATTACGTTCTCGCTTAACCTGTCAAAGCCGGAGATCACTCTCCAGGACATAGGCGACATCTCAGATATACCAAAGGACCTCTTAAATGATTACCCTATGGTCGGCGTCTGGAACCTCTCAAGCGTGGCGAACGCCTCCGGAATTATCGATACCGCCCTATCAATCAAGGGCGACGAGGAGAACGCCCTGTCGGTCGTGCTCAACATAATCCAGTGGTTTGAGGATAATATGGTATACTCATCAGACCTGACCGTCCCTAAATCGCTCTCCGATACATTTGAATCGAGGAGTGGCGACTGTGATGACCAATCGAGCCTCTTTGTGGCATTCTGCCGGATTCTTGGTATTCCTGCCTATTACCAGGTCGGTCCTATATTCATTCCCGGAAGCCAGCAGGAGAGCGAGGGTAACCTGCGTTTTAATCTTACCAATGTTGGGTGGCATGGCTGGGCGATGGTCTATCTGCCTACGGGTGGCGGAGGGGAGTGGATCCCCGTCGATCTGACATACTTCAAGAACGCCCACTTCACCAATGGGCATATAACAAGCAATAGTCTTCTAGACCACATAACCGGATCCGCCCTTCTCTACTATGATACCGCATCATTCCTTGATGTTATAACGAGCGACTATGTGCACGACTCGATTGCGCTCAAGGAAACAATCATGGATTCGGACTGCATCTGGATAGAGGTCCATTCAATGACCCCTTCAGATTTAGGCAATGCAGCCGTGGCGCTAGATGCCGTCTTTGTCATGCTTCTGGCTGCCCTCCTCTCATTTATCATGCTGGTGCTCCTCCTCCGGCGCAACCGCCGAATTTGGCTAATGCCAGCAGTTGGTGCGCGGGCTCTACAGACAGATCTGCAATTTACCCAAACCCTTTTTTATCCTCTGCATCCCTTAAGGGAATATGGACGCAATGACAAAGGACCTTAATGGGCTCTATTATCGACTACTCTGCCCTAGAGTTGTCGCAATCATTGTCTCATTGAGGCCTGATGGAAAGCCAAATGCGATGGTTGCCGCTTGGCACACTCCCGTATCGGTTAACCCTCCGATAGTGGCGATCGCCATTGCGCCCTCAAGGTTCACGCATAAGCTGATACAGAACTCCGGCGAGTTCACGATCAACATACCCGATAAGACGCTCACCGAGCAGATTGAGGTGGCCGGCTACAACTCCGGTGAGCACATGGACAAATCTGCCCTCTTCAAATATGTCCCATCCAAGGTCCTCAAGACGCCGATCATAGACGACGCCATAGGCGTGATCGAGTGCAAGCTGAACCGGATGCTTGAGATGGGCGACCACTCCGTCGTATTCGGAAACATCGTCAGTGTCTCGGCAAGGGGGTTCGGCGAGGTTTGGCGCACAAGCAATCCGTTGCTTCACCTAGGGACCAACTTCTATACCGAACTGAAGAAATGAGCTGCTCCAGACATACGCGCACTCGGACCTCCTTCAGCGCTACAGCCCAGCCATATATGCAAGCGCCTTTCAGATAAGCCCCTGATTTGGGGCAACTGGTTATGCCGATATGCCACATAGGCTGCCTTCACATAGGTCTACGTTACCCTTATAATAAATTTAAAATGCTGCCGCATCCTAGGGATGCATGTCAGTCGTGCCAGTTCAGGCCGACCGGCATATCTTGGAGGGGACATGGTTGTCTGAATCTGATACCCGGGATTTGGCGGAAGTCAAGAGGGACCTCGAAGAGCGGATAGAGAAGGCCGAGCGCGAGATCCACAACTTGAGAATTGCTTTGAAGGTTATCGATGAGGCACTTGCAAAGGTGAGTTTCAAGCCCGCTAGCAAGCTGGTCGTGCAGCAGACCGGGGCGCCTGCGCCACAGGCTGAACCCGCCGCCGTAGTGGCCCAAAATGCAGCCGCGCAGCCTGCAGCGTCCGCCTCGCCGGCATATTCTGCCCCATGTGCATCCGAAAAGGCACGCTCCCCTGCTCCCAGCGCTGGCCCAGCTGCATCGCGGGCGCAGCTCGGTCCGCACCCTCCAAGCGAAGCCCCCGAGATTGCCGAGCAGGCATTCCCCATCAAATCAAAAAACGGTGAAGACCTGGGGACCCTCTATATCGGTCAGTATAGCGTCAGGATAGTCCCGCACGCCTCGCTGAAGTTGAGCGCCAAGACGCCTCCTTTCCAGTCATTCTTCGTTGATAGGGTGATCGGCGAGATGCGCAGAAAGGACGAGATGGCGGTCGACGCAGGCTCAAAGGACCCCATGTCCATAATCGATCACGAGATACTGCAGGATGGCGACATCATAAAGGAGATACGCATCTCGAATATTGATGAGGACGCAAGGGTCAGGGAGCTGCGCAGCTCCATCCGGTGGACGTTCGAGAGGATGATGGAGAAAAGGACCGCCTAAATCCCGCCGCCCGTCAACCTTTCCACGATGCCCTCTAGGCTCCTCATATCCGATATCAGGTAGTCAGGAGCGAGGCGCGCAAGCTCCTCGCTCCGCCGCATGCCCGTAGTCATGGCAACGACCTTGACGCCCAATGCCTTGGATGGCATTATGTCCATCTCGCTGTCTCCAACAACGATCGCCTCGCCTCTCTGAATCCCAAGCTTATCCAGTATCACAGTCAGGTGTGCCGGGTTGGGTTTTGGCTTCGGGACCATGTCCCGCGCCACGATCAGGTCAAAATACCCCCCGATACCATGCCTTGACAGCGCGATTTCAGCGGCCCTGCTATTGTTATACGTGAAGAGCGCAACCTTCAGCCCCTTACCTTTTATGAAACCGAGCATCTGCTTTGCCCCGGATATGAGCTCCGTCTCCCGCGCAGCAACCACCTCGTGCTCGATCTGGATGCCCTCTGCCTTCTTTATGAGCGCGTCTGCCATCCCCTCCTTGCCGACTGCAGACAGGTGCTGCATGATCGCCTCTTTCATTATCGAGAACGGCTTTTCAGCGCTCAGCTTCCCTTTGGGGATACCGCTCGCCTCAAGCTCTGCGATCATCTCCTCCTTTATCCGGCGGCTGTTCAGGTTGAATTTCACGATAACCCCATCAAGGTCAAAGATTACTGCTTTTAGCAAGGCAATCCCCGATTCAGAAGAACGTACCTGGTTGCATTATAAATCATTTCCTCAGATTCCTGCTGAACATTATATTGATAAACCGCCCATTCGGTTACTTAGCTATTAAGGTGGGCGCCTTGCTCTACTCTGAATTGGTCGAGGTATACGATAAGATTGGGGCGACGACAAAGAGGCTCGAGATAACTGACATCTTGGTCTCGTTCTTCAAAAAGTGCCCCCCTGACCTAATCGGAAGGGCGGTCTACCTGACTCAGGGCCGCCTCTACCCCGAATTTGAACCCTTGGAATTGGGGGTAGCCGGGCGCCTCATAATTAAATGCATCTCACAAGCGACCGCTACGCCCGAATCCGAGGTCGATCGCCTCTATAAGACTCTGGGCGATCTGGGAAACGTGGCAGAGACGCTTCTCTCCAAGGGGAAGCGGCAGTCCACGCTCGACTCATTTGCCAGTTCCGCAAAATCAAGCAAAATGACGATCGAGTTTGTTTACTCGTCACTTGACGCCGTGGCCCGCTCCCAGGGTGAAGGATCGCAGGAGAAGAAGTTGCGCCTCCTTGCAGACCTGATCAGGGACTCCTCGCCGCGCGAAGCCTTGTACGTGATCAGGACCGTCTCCGGCGCCTTGCGGTTGGGCGTGGCAGACATGACCATACTCGACGCTCTGGCCATTGCATGCTGCGGCTCCAAATCTGCCCGCGATACTATTGAGCGCGCCTACAATGTTACTAGCGACCTCGGCAGCGTCGCCACCATACTGACGACCGAGGGCGTCGATGCCCTGCAAAAGCTGCGCCCGACGCCGGGGCGCCCGATAAGACCGATGCTTGCGGAGCGGCTATCGACTGCAGACGAGATACTCGAGAAGATGGGCGGAAGATGCGCCGTTGAGTACAAATATGACGGCGAGCGGGTCCAGATCCATTTCGGCGAGGGCGATGCCTTCCCGCACCTCTTCTCGCGGCGCCTCGAGAACATCGATCACCACTATCCCGACGTATCAGACATCGTCAATGCCGCGGTCAATTCCAAGTCTTACATCATAGAGGGCGAGATTGTTGCCATCGACCCCTCCACCTCTGACCTTCTGCCGTTCCAGGAACTGATGCACCGCAGAAGGAAATACAACGTCGAGAAGATGGCGCAGGCCTACCCTGCATCAGTCAGGCTCTTCGATGCATTGGTGATGGATGGCGAGGACCTGACCTCACTGCCATACAGCGAACGCCGTTCTCGGCTCGCAAAGGCAGTGACCGAGGGTCCGCTGCTCAGGTTGGCCGAGCAATCCATTGTAAGCGATGCCCCCTCGCTTGAGCGCTTCTTTGAGGACGCCATCTCAAACGGCTGCGAGGGGATCATCGCGAAGTCGCTTGGGCCGGAATCCACCTACAACGCAGGCGCAAGGGGGTGGCTCTGGATAAAGTACAAGAGAGATTACAAGAGCGAGATGCACGATACCGTAGACCTGGCGGTCGTTGGGGCGCTGATGGGCACAGGGAAGAGGGCCGGATACTTGAGCTCCCTGCTGCTTGCGGCATACTGCGAGCCGGAGGACACATTCAAGACCGTCTGCAAGTGCAGCACGGGCTTCACGGATGAGGATCTTAAGGACATGAAGGCGCGTTTTGATAGGCTTGTCATCCCGCACCGGCATGCACGGGTCGACTCGAAGCTCGTCCCGGACCTCTGGCTGCTCCCATCTCAGGTCATCGAAGTGCTGGGGGCGGAGATCACGCTATCGCCGATACACACCTGCGGCACAGACACTATTCGTAAGGGCTCTGGCCTCGCCATACGCTTCCCTAGATTCACTGGGAACTGGCGCAACGATAAAGGCGCGGAAGACGCCACAACAGAGGCCGAAATCGTTGAGATGTACAAAAAACAGCTGAAAAAAATCTCCAATTGATGACTAAGATAGCTTAATATACACCTTAAAATGTATCAGATTTTGGGCAGCCGTATAGGGCCTGACCATTGTTCAGCTCTACTCTCGGAAGCCAAAACCACTCTGAAGAAGGAGGAATGTAAATGGGATACTATCGCGAAGGTACGCGGAAATTTGGTGGTCCAAGACGTGGTCCAGCAAACTTCGGTCCTAAACCCGTGGAAGAGGGCAAGGAATACGAAGTTGACATTAAAGAGATCAGCAGGCGCGGAGAAGGCATCGCCCGTGTGGATGGCTTCGTGGTCTTCGTCCCGAACACGAAGGCGGGAGACCACGTAAAGGTTAAGGTAACTAAGGTATCCAACCGCTTCGCAACGGCTGATATCGTGCAGTAAATTGTGATCGCGGCATTTGTGCCCCGTCACATTTTTTTAATTTTTTTTGACGGCGCGGGTCGCTGCGCCAAATTTAACTCTTAAATACCTTTTGCGCATTAACTCTTCTGTAGTCTTCTGGTTGGTGCCATGTTTTTGGACAATTTGATCTACCAGATGGGACCATTGAATGTGAGCAAGGATCTCGATGTCAGCATCGACGGGGCCATTCTTCCTTACACTGTAAGGACTATTAGAGACGTTGCGCCGGTTCTCTTAGATTCCGATCATCTGAGCAAGCTGGCACCTGACACCGTCCTCTACAGGATGTACCGGGGCGCAGTACAGTCCGCCCATCGCCCGATCTTTGAGAGGTATCACCTGAGGTTCGACATCACCATACTGCAACCGCTCCATCTCGGGAGGGAGTACAATAAGACTCTTGGGCACTCTCATCCGGACTTCTCTCCGGGCATCTCATATCCTGAAGCTTATCAGGTGTTGCACGGAGACGCATGCTTCCTCCTTCAGAAGCTCAAGGATGGCGTCGTTGAAGAATTCAGGGTTATCAAGGCATCCGCAGGCGACTCGGTCCTCATACCGCCTAACTATGGCCACGTCACTGCGAACTGCGGAAAGGACCCCCTCGTGATGTCCAATCTCGTCTCGACAGACTTCGCATCGATATACTCCGAGTATGTTAAGCACAGGGGGGCCGCATATTATATGCTTGTAGACGGGCGCCTGATTCCCAACCCCTCTTATGGGCGCCTGCCGAAGCCTGTTTACGCAAAGGATCGGTTGAACATCAGGCGCAGCCTCTATCTGGACTTCGTCGAAAGCCCTGGATCCTTCAGCTATCTCTCTTCACCCTCCCAACAAATTGGCGTGCACGGATGCATCCAGGGCGTTGCGGAGGAGCCCCGTCAAGGGTGCCAAAAAAACTAAAACGTTTTAAAGCATCAGACGGTTAGATTCAGCCAAGGGATACTGATGAGACGCGATACCCTCTCGTTCTACACGATGGATAACTTCATCTTTAATGGAAAGAAAGTGTTGCTTCGGGTAGACATCAATTCACCGATTGACAAGGCAGGGCTAATATCGGACGATACCCGCATCCGCAGCCACGCAAAGACCATCAATGAGCTCACCGACCTTGGCGCATCCGTGGCTGTACTCGCGCATCAAGGCCGACCGGGCGATGCCGACTTCACGACCCTCGAGGCACACTCGAAGATACTGCAGAAGTACGTGAATGCTCCGTTGAAGTACGTCGACGACCTCTTCGGACCGTGCGCACGAGAATCGATAAAGGCTATGAAGCAGGGGGATGTGATACTCCTCGAAAATGCGCGTTTCTATTCCGAGGAGAATGTGGAGAAGGTGCCTGAGGTCCAGGCGAAGACCTTCCTCGTGAAGTACCTGGCGCCTCTCTTCTCGCTGTATGTAAATGATGCCTTCGCTACCGCGCACAGGGGCCACCCTTCATTGACCGGGTTCCCCATGGTGATGCCCTCAGCGGGCGGCAGGCTGCTCGAGAACGAAGTCGAGTTTCTGAGCACAGTCTCCAGCGGGTCATCAAAGCCCTGCATCTTCGTTCTTGGCGGCGGCAAGGTCCCTGATTCCGTGCAGCTTATGGAGACGCTCCTGCCCACCGGCATGGCTGATAAGGTGCTCCTCACCGGCCTGATCTCCCATCTCTTCATGATAGCGCAGGGCAAGAGAGTGGGGCATGCCACAATGAAGGTAATGGAGGGCAAGGGTCTCAACTCGCTCCTGCCGCGCGCAGAGTCGCTCCTCAAGAATTACGGCGAGCGAATAATGACGCCCATCGACGTAGCGACCCTGCGGTCAGGTTCACGGTACGAAACTGGGCTCTCTGGCGTGGAGGGCGATGCGCCAATCTACGACATCGGTGAGGGGACCGTGAAGGCCTACTGCGAAGAACTAAAGAAAGCGAAGACCGTTATGATGCGAGGGCCTGCCGGATTCATAGAGGATCCGCGCTTCACAAAAGGATCAGAGGCGCTGCTCAAGTGCCTTGTTACAACAAGTGCAAAATCCCTCCTTGGAGGGGGGCATCTCAGGTCGATCTCGGAGAAGCTCGGAGTCGCCGATAAGATCGGATACTTCAGCACGGGCGGCGGGGCATTCATAACGTTCCTCTCTGGCGAGAAGATGCCTGCATTGGAAGTCTTAATTACCTCTGCTCAGAAGTTTAAATCAGACCGATAGCATCTTGGTGATATGAATGAAAACAAGAGTTGCCATAAACGGGTACGGGACAATTGGAAAACGGGTAGCGGATGCTATCCTCAAGCAGCCGGATATGGTCTTGGCGGGCGTAACCAAGACAAAACCGAACTACGAGGTCAAACTTGCCCTCTCGAGAGGGATCAAGATATACGCATCTTCAGCCGAGCGGATCAAGCTATTCGACGATGCGAGCGTCAAGGTTTCGGGCACTTTGGACGACCTACTGAAGCAGGCTGATATTGTCGTTGACTGCACCCCCGGTAAAGTAGGCGCATCATACAAGCCCGTCTATGAAAAGGCAAAGATCAAGGCCATATGGCAAGGCGGGGAGAAGCACGATGTTGCAGGATTCTCATTCAACTCAATGTGCAATTACAAGGGCGCGTTGGGTCGCGACCAGGTAAGGGTCGTCTCATGCAATACCACCGGGCTGTGCCGTTCGCTGTTCGCACTCGACAATGCGTTCGGAATCAAGAAGACGCGGGTGGTCCTCATCCGCAGGGGGGCCGATCCTGCCGAGGACTCAAAGGGTCCAATCAACAGCATAGTCCCCGATCCAGTAACCATCCCGTCCCATCACGGGCCGGATGTGCAGAAGGTCCTCCCTCACATCGACATAACGACGACCGCCTTCGCCGTTCCCACGACCCTGATGCATGTGCACCTCCTCAATGTTGAGCTGAACCGCGAAGCGACGGAGAAGGAGATCTTCGAGGCATTCTCGCAGTATCCGCGCATACGTATAGTCAGCGCTGCCGAAGGGATAGGCTCAACTTCAGAGGTCATCGAATACGCTCGGGATCTAGGGCGGCACCGGTATGATATGCCTGAGCTTGTGATATGGAAGGAATCGGTAAAATCCTTTGGCAGGGAGATGTATCTCACTCAAGCAGTCCATCAGGAGTCCATAGTGGTGCCTGAGAACATCGACGCAATAAGGGCCATGACAATGCTTGCCGAGAGTGGCGAGGAGTCAACGAGGCTGACCAACACATCGATGGGTCTTGGGAGGTAATTCTATTGTTCAAGAACATACTGGTGCCCTTGGACGGGTCTCCCGCCTCCCTGCGGGCGCTAGACCTTGCAACCGAGTTCTCGATGCGGGACGGGTCAAGGCTATCCCTTCTTTATGTCATCGTTCCGCCGCCGATGTGCAATACAAAAGACTACATCGATGAAATGACCAAAGTTGGCAACTCCGTCCTGGAGGTCGCCTCCTTCAAATGCGATGGCTGCGGCCTCAAGGCCCGCCCCATCTTGAAGGTAGTGGACGAGAACCGGACCTCCACCGCGAACGAGATCGTCAAAGAGGCCGTAGAGGGGCGGTACGATTGTGTCGTAATCGGCTCGCGTGGGTACTCCGGGGAGATGGGCATCCTGATGGGAAGCGTTGCTATCTCTGCCGCCATCAGCATGCCCTGCACGACGATAATAGTAAGGTAAAGCATTTCTAGTTAAACTCGGGGGTTGGGCATCTTCTCCGAACTGAAGTTTGGCACCGACGGTTGGAGATCTCGCATAGACGTAGACTTCAATGACAAGAATGTCATGAGAGTCGCAGCAGGCATCCTTCGGTACCTTGACCAATCCTGCCCTGATCGGAGGGGCGTCTTCATAGGATACGACGGGCGCTCGAGTTCGAGGCATTTTGCCGAATGCTGTGCGGCAGTATTGGCATCCGGAGGGACTGAATGCTTCCTGCCGCCCAGGCCCGTGCCGACCCCAATCTCTGCATATGCCGCAGTGAAGCATTCGCTCAAGGGCTCAATAATGATCACCGCGTCTCACAATCCTCCTGAATATAATGGGATCAAATTCATCCCCCACTATGGCGGGCCTGCCACGCCCGATATTACCGGTGCCATCGAGCGGCTTATCCCCTCACGGGCGGATCTATGTCCCATGCCCAATTTGGGGCCCGTGCATCCGCTGATATCCGAGCTCGATCCATTGCCATCCTATATGGCGCATCTAGAGCGCCTGATCGACATCCGTGGCAGCTCCCTCAACGTATTTGTGGACCCAATGCACGGCGCAACTGCAGGGATATTTGACAAAATCCTGGTCTGCTTTGGCGTCCGCACCTCTGTCTTGAGGGGCAATGTCGATCCCCTCTTCGGCGGGGGCATGCCCGACCCGACCCCCGCCAATCTGTCCCGCCTTCAGCGGAGCGTAGTCGAGGCCGGAGCCGATCTGGGCATAGCGTTAGACGGGGACGGGGACCGGCTAGCGATAGTGACTGATACCGGCGACTTTCTGATGGCTAACCAAATCTTGCCTATTGTTTACCTCCATTTCAGCGACGTTAGATCAATAAAAGGCGATGCGGCTAGGACCGTGGCAACGTCGCACATGATCGACAGCGTATGCGCATCAAGAGGGTTCAAGGCAATAGAGGTCCCTGTGGGATTCAAGTATATTGGCGCACTGCTTCGTGCAGGCGGCGCTACCGTCGGCGGGGAAGAGAGCGGAGGGATAAGCTTCGCCGGTCACATCCCGGAAAAGGACGGCATGGCCTCCGCTCTTATGCTACTCGAGCATATCCATGCCTCCGGGAAGCCCATATCCGCCTTGATGGAACGTCTATTGAGTGATTATGGGCAATTTGTATCCTCCAGGGAAGACATTCGCATGGATTCGCTCTCCAAGGATGTCTTGCAGGAGCTCGAGTCGAGGGCATCCTCGAGAGTAGGTGGTCGGATCAGAAGTATCGGAAGGATGGACGGGCTGAAGATTACATTTGATGACGGCGCTTGGCTGCTCTTCAGGAAGTCAGGAACAGAGAACGTCGTTAGGGTATATGCCGAGTCAAGGTCTAGCCAACGAACCGCCTCGCTCCTCAGATTCGGGCGTAGCCTCCTCTGATCTTTTCATATGAAACGAATTTCTTAAATACCATTGCGTTACTACGTTTGCAACCTTGGTGGATTCCGAATGCCTCAGTGGGCGCCCTTGCTTGAATGGCCGCCCGTCCTGTTCCAAACCGCCCCCTGTGCACAACCGCCTCCAGGCTCAAGAATCAGTACATGTAAGTATGCGCGCTAATCAGGGGATCACTGATGATATCGAAGCCATTCTGGAAGAGAGGAAAATTAATTTTCCTCCTGCTCCTGCCGATACCCGCCTTCCTCGTATCCCTGTTGATAGGCGCATATCCGCTGCCCGCCGACGTGGCGCTGGGCATCTTCTTCTCAAAGCTGCTGTACCCTGCCTTCCAATATCCCTCCCTGCCAGTGCAGGAAGCCGTGATCTTCGACCTCCGCCTCCCACGGATCGTTCTAGCAATACTGGGCGGAATCGCCCTCTCAGTCTCGGGGGCATCGTTGCAGAGCCTCTTCAAGAACCCGCTTGTCGACTCCTACATACTGGGCGTCTCCGCCGGCGCCGGCATGGGGGCATCGATCGGGATCGCCTTCTTGCCAAACGTTCCCGGCTCGCCGCAGATCCTCTCGTTCGTATTCGGATTCGGCGCATTCCTGATCGCTTACTATGTGGCAAAGAGTAAGGGAGAGACCCCCGTCGTATCGTTGGTGCTGGCTGGCGTCATAGTCACTGCCCTATTCTCCGCGGGGCTATCCCTCATCAAGTTCTTCACAGATGTCAACCAGATGGCCGGCGTCGTATACTGGCTCATGGGGAGCCTGGCCATAACCGGCTGGTCTGAAGTCCTGAAGTCTGCCCCCATCATCCTTGTTTCATATACCCTGATCTATCTGATGCGCTGGAGGCTGAACGTACTCTCGATGGGGGATGAGGAGGCAAAATCGCTGGGCGTGAATGTCCAGAGGGACCGTCTGATAATCCTTATAGCGACGACGCTGATGGTCTCGGCGCTGATCTCAGTCGCAGGCGTGATTGGCTGGGTGGGGCTCGTGATCCCGCACACAATAAGGATGTTCCTCGGCACTCCTGATAATCGCCTGATCGTGCCCGTGTCCGCAAGCCTAGGGGCCGTATTTCTGCTGCTCGCGGACGACATAGCCCGATCCGTGACCTCTTTTGAGCTGCCCGTCGGCGTGATAACAACCCTCATCGGCGCACCATTTTTCCTTTACCTGCTGAAACGTAGAGGTGGAAACGTGTGGAAGTAGTCCGCATAAACGGTCTCTCATTCTCATACAACGACGACTTCTCGATAGAAGGGGTTACTATCAGTGTCAACAAGGGTGAGGTCGTATCGTTGCTCGGCCCCAATGGCTCCGGGAAGACTACCCTTATAAAATGCGTCAACGCCCTTCTCCTCCCCAACAAGGGCGAGATAATCGTTGCAGGCGTTGACGTGAAGAAGTACTCCCGCACCGATCTTGCAAGGATAATTGGGTACGTCCCGCAGTCGCACGAACCGTCCTTCCCATTCACCGTGCACGACGTAGTGTTGATGGGGCGCGTCGCTCACCTGGACATATTTCAGCAGCCTTCGAACTCGGACTATGCGAAGGTCGAGGCCGCCATACAGACCGTCGGACTGGAACGCTTGAAGGATAAGCCCTATACCCAGATAAGCGGCGGCGAACGGCAGCTGACCCTAATCGCACGGGCATTGGCACAGGAGCCCCAGGTTCTGATCTTAGATGAGCCCACCGCGCACCTGGACTTCAAGAATCAGATCCAGACCCTGCAGATAATCCGGGGGCTCTCCCGGGACCATGACATCGCAGTCATGCTGAGTTTGCACGACCCGAATCATGCCCTTCTGTTTACTGATAAGACCGCCCTGCTCAACAGCGGGCGGGTCGTTGCGTTCGACGTGCCAGACAAAGTCGTAAACCGGGAGAATATAGCTCGCATATATGGCATCGATGTTGACGTGGTCTCGCATGGCGGTCACGCTCTCATCATGCCCGCCCTTGCCGCAAAAGCCTGCCCGACATAGGTTAATCTTATAAAGTTTTTTAGTGAGAATATGATAAGCGTCTATCTGGTCTACAGGGATGCATTTTGCATCCCTCCGACCATTCGATCTTCGATCATACATAGTGCGACAACAGGCGATCGTGATGACCAGCGACAAGCGGAAGACATTTGTGGCGAGGGAGGACCTGCTACAGCAGCTGAATGAGATAGCCAAGCGGAGCGGTCGTAGCCTGTATGAAACCGTCAATGATGTCCTCGAACTATCGATTCACGCCAGCGAAGTCGGGATATCGATGCGCGATGCCATTGATAACCGGCACCTCATAAAGAACGCGAAGGAGAAAGGGATGGTTCTGGGATTGGAGAATGTTTGGCTGGAGATGGCAGACATCTCCTACTCTGCATCGAAGGAGAAATCCCTTGCCGTCTGGAGCGGGGCCGGTAAGTGGTTTGCAAAGCGGTACATGATAGAGTGCACCGATGATCCATTCTCTGCTCTAAAACACGATCTGGAGTCGTTCGTATGGAACGTTCCAGAATTCACAATAAGCAGGAAGGATCGCGAGGTTGTGGTGAGGGCGATCAGCCCGAGCTTCACTGAGGCATATTCGTCCCTGTTCTTGGCATTTCTCATCTCATGCTTGGAGACTCTTGGCTTCGAAGTAGTCGAAAAGGAGTCATCGAGGGGCAGCCTGCGATTGAAAGCGATATTAGGATAGACCGAATATACGTAAACATTGCATCGTTCTGGCTAATGGGGAATTGTTTTGGTCGTAGAGAGATCGCGGGGCAAAAAGCTAGTATATGTTTCCGAGGATCTTCTCGATGCAATCTCGGCGATCTCAAAGAAGAAAGGCGAGTCAATAAGCAAGTTTGTCGAGGACAATCTCAAGGAGGCCGTAAGGGTCGAGCAGCTGGGGCACGATTCTGGCGAGATGGTCAGCCTGCTCGAGTCTCTACAGGTCCAGCGCGTATTAGGTGGCACCTTCGTTCCCCTTGACGTTCTCACCCAGATGTGCAACCGCTCATTCGTCCAAGAGAAGGACCTGCTGATGTCCCTATGGTTCGACAGCGGGAAGCTCTACGGCAAGTACATAGTCGAGCGGTATGGCTCGCCAATCGCCGCCTTCATGAACCTCCTGAAGACTATGCGGTGGGACCTCAACGAAGTAGCTATCCGTGAGGAGAAGTCCGCGTCAAAATTCCGATGCGTCTCCACCTCCCTCAATGAGAGCGGCACTGATCTGCTATCTCAGTTTATTGAAGGCGCAATTATCGCTATGGGATTTAAGGTCACACGAAAGGAGAGCCTAAAAGGCCTCATCATGATCGATTTTTCAAGATGACCTCCGCCAGCTGGCGGTCATCTTGCCTCCGGTTATCGTCGCAACCACGGCAGGCTAAATTCTTTCATAAACAAAATCTTATCCGATTAAAAATCTGTTTACAATATTACTGGTATATATTTGCTACAGTCTACATTATCTATATATATGCATCATTACAGATGCTAAAACACATGCAGTGGACTTAGGTGGAAAAAAATGGATGCTAGAAAAAGTTATGCACTTTTGATAGTGGCATTGCTCGCTCTTCCAATGCTGACTTTCGCGGTCCCTGTCAACGCCTCGACCGGCGCGCCATATCTAGGCGCAATCGACGCTTCGAATAACCTCTATATGGGGGTCTCGAAGGTCTCGGTCAAAGCTGGACAGACAATCGTTGACCTCGTCGACAGCAACGACATGAGTGGCTTGAATGCGCGCTTTACGATAATCTTCAACTACAACGGCACAAACCTCGTTGACTTCTCGGGAGCGCAGTTCGACCTCTACATGAGCAAGAACGGCTACTCCAACATCACTTCTGACGATATTCTGTACGCTTCAAGCTTCAGCACATCGATGCTTGACCTGCCGTACGGACAGAACGTTGTGAAGACGAATGCGCGGCTGCTTGGCGGCAACGCAACATTCACCCTTGGAACAGGCAGCTTCTTCGACGTCTACCAGGGTGGCGCTCCGATCACTGCCAAGGTCCTGACCGGCCCCATTCCGTTCGACATCACCCCTGACTATAAGTATGTCAAGATCTGGGATGGTTCCAACACACTCGTCGCTGTCAGCATACAGCGCGTCATCGTTCTCCCATTCATCGCATTCGCCCCAACTATGGGACCTGGCTGCCAGCTGGTTGTGCTCAGCGGAACCGCCCTCCTGCCGAATTCGGTCGTCAACCTCTCTTACGTCCAGCCGGTAGCGATAGCTGGCCAATTTGCTCAGGTAACGACTGACGCGAACGGTCAGTTCACCTACAGCTGGAACATCGCCGACCTCGGCAACGACAACAACACCATTCCGCTTGACATGATCTACATACAGGCCACATACAACGCAACGGGCGACCCTGTCTGCCCGCCGCTCACTTATCTGGAGGTCAGCAGGTTCTTCACATACTTCCAGGGCGTACTCCCTTCATTGTATGGGTACTATGGCAACAACACCGACCTGCCCGTCTACGTCTACGTCCATGGTAACCTGATCGTGGAGGGCGCATACTTCAGCCCCTGCGATGTCGTGACCTTTGTCGTAGATGGCATTACCATGGGCTCGGCTACGGTGCTTCCGTTGACTGGAACATTCAACGCCTCGATGCTCGTTCCGGAACTCTCTATCGGCTACCATACTGTCTGCGCGATAAACAACGGGATAGTCTACTGCTTCGAGATCTATGTGCTACCGACACTGGAGGTTACACCCTCGAGCGGATCATGCGGCACTGAGGTCCAGTTCAACGCATACGGCTTCCCTGCAGAGACGAACATATACCTCTACTGGTTCAGCATTGATTACTCGCTCAACTTCTGGTACAATGTAGTCAACGGCACGACCGGCACTAACGGCAAGTTCAATGTAACCGTCAGCTACGACATCGGTCACATGTATGGAGGGATACACCCCATAGTAGCGAGTGACGTCTACTACGGCCCAAGCCTCTCTGGCGTTGTGTTCCCATACCTGTCCGATGTGGTTGCTACTGCATACTTCACGATGCTGCCGAGCATCTGGATTGAGCCGGATGTGATCGACAACGACTGCACGATCTTCAACGTCTACGGCTGTGGCTTCGTGCCATTCAATACCTACTATATCGACGTTGACAACCAGCAATTCAACCCGTCGACAATCTACTGCAACCTTGTGGGCGACATCCAGCTCGGCCTTGTCTCAGCAGGCTTCAGGCCCGGCACCCACGCTGTTTCGATCTACGCTCTGCCCAACTCGACGATAGGTAACTATCAGCCGGTTGCATACGACTGCTTCACCGTATCCACAGTCGGCGACCCGATCTTCGGGATGCTGCTCTCCATCGACGACTCCATGGCCACAATCCAGACCGGCATTGAGACGCTGCAGCTCTCAATAGATGAGCTCGACGCAAGGCTCGTCTCATTCAACGGCACACTCGTGACAATCCAGACCACGCTGGGCACAATACAGACCAATGTCCAGACGATAAACGCGAAGGTCGACACCATAACCGGGAGCCTCGCAACAGTGACGACCACCCTCGGGTCGGTCAATGGCACAGTGACCTCGATAGCAGGCAACGTTGCAACCGTCCAGACGCAGCTCGGAACGGTCAAGACAACACTGGATTCCGTCAAGACCACGACTGACCAGACCAAGAGCTTCTTGCCTCTCGACATGACCCCTGTCTGGATTACCCTGATTCTTGCCCTAATCGCGGCAATAGCAGGAGTAATCGCGGTCATCTCGATACGCGGCAAGGTTGCGGCTTAAGCCGCAATTTCCTCTTTTTCTTTTTTCTTATATTTTGCCTCTCATCCCTTCCATCTTCCAATTCTTTTCCTTCGGACTCTACTGATGTTTGCCTGTTGCTCCGCGCTCAGTCGTGACGCCTTAAGAAATCTCTCAACTGCGCTTCTGTCGCTAGGCCGTTCCTGGCTCCCCTGCTCTGTATCTTCAGCGCTGCGGCGGCAAGCCCCCATCTGAGGCACTCCACATCTGCAAATCCCTTGCTGCATGCCGCTATGAATCCGGCATCGAAGGCGTCTCCTGCGCCCGTCGTGTCTTGGACATCCACCCTGTAAGCGGGAAGCGTGAACTCCCTCCCTGCAGAGAGCAGATGCGCTCCACTCGCCCCCCTCTTGACTACCACGATGCCCGCACTCTTGGAGAGCGCTCTGGCCCCGTCCCTCCAGCCCTCGCCGGTCAGGGTCTCGCACTCGCTCTCGTTTAACAAGACGATGCCTGCACCCTCCAAATCTCCCCTATCAAGGTCCACGACAGAGCCTCCGGGGTCAACGCTTACCCTCCAGCTGCCCCTGCGCTTCATTATGCTCCTCAGTACGTCCGCGCCGGCGTTGCATAGCTGGACGATCGCCGGGGCCGCCGCCTCTGCCCCCTCCGCCGCGACCCCTTCCAGCGAGGCATTCGCTCCCCTGTAGGCCAGCATCCTCCTGCTGCCGTCCCCCTCGACTATGACACAGACCGTGCCCGTTCCGGCGCCCTCGACCCTTCTTATGAACTCTGTTATAACGCCCTCGCCCCGCAGCGTATCGACTGCCTCGTCCCCATCCGTGTCGTTGCCGACACAGGCAAGGATGCCGCTCCTCAAACC
>CAZEMX010000025.1:0-21034 GCA_964513415.1 uncultured Nitrososphaerota archaeon | reverse complement strand
GATCCTGCGTGGAGCGAAAGAGCAATGGAGGGCATATGAGCGCGCATTTGCAACATTTATAAGCAAGTGTTGCATAATGCAGCTAGGCAGGATTGAAGGAACGTAAAGCTTCTTTTAACTAATGCCTAGAAAAGAAAAAGGATGAAATGAAGAAGGAGGGAAGTAAATGGGATTCTATCGCAGGAATGAGGGTTTCAGCAGACCAGCCAGTTTTGGTCCAAAGCCAGTCGAAGTCGGCAAGGAATACGAAGTTGACATCAAGGAAATCAGCAGGCGCGGAGAAGGCATAGCCCGCATAGAGGGCTTCGTAGTCTTCGTTCCAAACACCAAAGCAGGCGACCACGTCAAAGTAAAGGTTACCAACGTCTCAAACAGATTTGCTACCGGCGAAGTCGTGCAGTAGATAGATAAGTTGCCTTTAACGGCAATGATATCTTCTTTTTTTACTTCATGCATATCGTTTCTGAGTATCGAAGAGTGCTGGCGGATATTTTATGATAGAACGGGCGACGTAGCGCGCTAAATGTTATTAATCAGCCCGTTAATTCATCTTTCATAATTCAGGTGACATTAATGGTGCTGCTTCAGCTTGCTCTGGATTTCATAGACCTTGATGAGGCTATAGCCGTAGCAAAAAAAGCCCAAGATTATGTGGACATTATGGAGGCGGGGACCCCGCTCATAAAGTCCTGCGGGATACGTGCAGTGCGCGTATTGAAGGATACGTTCCCCAACAAGAAGGTAGTTGCGGACATGAAGACCATGGACACAGGAGCGCTCGAGGTGAGCATCGCAGCAGACGCCGGAGCGGACATCGTAACAGTTCTGGCCGCGGCTGATGCAAGCACAGTGAGCGAGGCCATTGCGGAATGCAGGCGGCGGGGAAAACTGATCTATGTCGATACAATAGGAACTGGTGTTGAGAAGATCAAGGCAATCGAGCGATTGGCGCCGGATTACATCTGCCCTCATGTTGGCATCGACCAGCAGAGGAAGGGCATAAAGCTGGAGGATGTGGTCCGGGAGGCCAAGATCGGCATACCAATGGCAGTTGGGGGGGGCATCAACCGGACGACTGCGGCGAGATTCGTCGAGGCGGGAGCCAAGATCATAATAGTTGGAAACAGCATAACCCGCGCCTCAGATGTGCAGGGTGAGGCGAAGCGGATAAGGGAGATAGTGGATGCTGCAGAGAAGGGTGCGCATGGCTAAGCTAAATGCGCGCCTTGGGCTTTGTGTTGATCCTGAGCCCGAATATGGCGACGTCCCTCTTTATGCCGTCTATCTCGGTTACTCCGTAGAGGCAACCCCATCTCCTGAATCCTGCCTTCCTTGCGAGGCTTAGGCTTGGCTTGTTATGTGCGAAGATAAGGCCCACAAGGACATCTATGCCCAAGGATGGGCAGCGTTCAATCATGCGTCTAAGGAGCAGCCCGCCGATCCCCCTGCGTTGGAAGCCAGGGTCTACGAACAGGCTGAACTCTGCCGAACGGCTGTAAGCCGCCCTCTCGCGAAATTGCTGCACCCCAATCCATGCAACCACCCTGCCCCCCTCTTCGTAGACCCACAGCGGGAAGCGTGTGCTGCTATGGCTCTCAAACCACCTTTCCCTGCTCTCGACCGTGACAGGGGCAAGATCGGCAGTTGCGATCCTGCTCTCGACGGCGGCGTTGTATATCTCAACGATCCTAGGAAGGTCGCTGCGAAGTGCATCGCGGACTGCATTCGACATGTTGACCGATCTTACTATGGTTAAAAGGCAGTTATAAAATTCGCCTCTTAGCAGGTGGCCTTCCGCAGCAACTACAATATGGGAAAAGGATGATAAATCACCGCTTGTTACTCAATGCTCATGTTTCCGGTTCAGGACATTGTTCGCCGAAGAACGTTTCCATACGTAAACCTCGCGCTTATAGGCGTGAATGTTGTCGTTTTCTTCATCAGCTTAACGGACTTCGAATACATCATCTACAATTACGGCTTTATACCTGCGCACTGGTCGGCAATCACTGTCTTCACGTCGATGTTCCTACATGGGGGATATGACCACATATTCGGCAATATGTGGTATCTTTGGATCTTTGGAGACAACGTGGAAGATCGTTTCGGTCATTTCAAGTACCTCGCATTCTACCTAGTCTTTGGGGTTTTGGCGGTTGCGATGCAGTATGTTACGGCGCCTACATCGCTGATACCGATGATCGGGGCATCAGGGGCCATCTCAGGCGTGATGGGCGCGTATATGGTCTTCTTCCCGAGGGCAAGGGTCAATGTAATCGCAGGGTACTTTCTCACCACTGTGCCGGCTGTTCTGATGATCGGCTTTTGGTTTGTGCTGCAATTACTCCTAGGAGTCCAGAGCTTCACGGGAGGGGTAGGGAGCGGAGTCGCATATTGGGCGCACATTGGCGGGTTCCTTGCGGGCATGGCGTTGGCGCTGCCATTCAAGCGTGCAAAAAAGCACGAAGACCGCAGATATTGATCCGAAAGCCCGGCAGGTGCCGCCATTACGCAACTTGTGGGGGCGCGCCCATATAGCGGGCGCAATCTGCTGATGTCA
The DNA here is from genome assembly GCA_964513415.1 of uncultured Nitrososphaerota archaeon. Classification (GTDB taxonomy): domain Archaea; phylum Thermoproteota; class Methanomethylicia; order Methanomethylicales; family Methanomethylicaceae; genus Methanomethylicus. The sequence goes on along the minus strand of CAZEMX010000025.1, from coordinate 18,474 downwards.
GGGACACTTCTTTTCGAAGCTGAGTGATGAGCAATTGATGCAGTACCGCTTGCCTGTTGGTTCGGGGCCATCGTCGAAGACGTGCCCCAGATGCCCCCCGCACCTGCTGCACCTGACCTCGACCCTATTCATCCCGTAGTTATGGTCCGAGAAGAGCTCGACGCTCCCCTCGACTGCCTTTGTGAAGCTTGGCCAGCCGCTCTTGGAATCGAACTTGTCCTCCGAGAGGAAGATTATGTTCCCACAGCCTGCGCACCGGTACGTTCCATCATCCTTGCTGCGGAGCAGCTCGCCTGTGAATGGCGGGTCAGTCCCTCCGCCTCTCAGGACACGGTACTGCTCGGGCGTCAATTCCTTCCGCCATTCGCTATCCGACTTGATTACCTTGGGTTTGTTGTTCAACGGCGTCCCCCAATAATGATGCTGAGACGGAGGTTAAAAGGATGCTTGCCCTGTGGTAATCACCTGGTTACAGGGCAATATAGCCTCAACACAAGCCGGTTGTCAGGAGCGTCCGGATCCTCTGGGACCTCGAAGTATTGGTGGGATCCGATAGAATAGCCGTTCTTGAGGACCCATTGGAGCAGGCGACCCCATGCGTAGGGGATGTCCTTCCATGGGTCGCTCACGCGGCACTCCGAAACAGCGTATAGCCCGCCATCGAAGTGCCGCTCGACCGCCTCGCTGCCGATCTCGGTTGCTACATCAACCCTCAGCCAGTACTCATAGCCGTATATCTTCTGGCCCGGCTCGGGGGCAGGGCTGTTGAACCCGAATATGGGGTTTTTGGCAAAGTTGAGAAGTCCCCTTGCAGATGCCCATGCCTTCATCCGCGCCCAGGCTTCCCGCTCCGGCGTGGCGCTGATCGCCCTCACGCTCGCAACTCGCATCGGCCCGAGCTCCTCGATTCTAACGTCATCACAATGTTCAGACATCAGATGCGCCTTTTGTTACATTGATGCCCCAAGGTATTTCAGCATTGCCCGGAAGCGGCATCCGCCGGACAGACAGTGAAAGGCAGGCCAATCGTTTGGTTCTCAGACGGGCTGCCAGTAACACGGTCCACATACTGGCGATTTAATATAGCCCATCGACTAGAGAATCATCTGAAGCGCCATGGACGAGCTCGCAGCATACATACAGGGGTTCATCACCCTCTTCATAATATTCGATCCCATAGGCAACATACCGCTTTTTCAGAGTTTCACCGCGGCCTTCGACGAGAAGAAGAAGCGTGTCATAATAAACAATTCCGTGGCGACCGCGCTCCTGATCCTGATATTCTTCGCCATCGCGGGCCTCTTCGTGCTGTCGTTGTTTGGAATATCTATGAATGACTTCAGGATAGCAGGAGGCATACTCCTCTTCATAATGTCGATTGAGGGCCTCCTTGGAAAAGAGGAGGCAAGGTGGATGAATCGCGAGGATGTCGCCATAGTCCCGCTCGCCACCCCGCTCATGGCAGGACCGGGGAGCATATACACCGTGATGTACCTGATGCAGCAGGGAGCGCTCGTGGCATTCTTTGCGATGTTCGCAAACGTTGCGCTCCAGTGGCTCCTCCTCAGGTACTCAAGCAAGGTGATGCGGATGCTTGGCAAGACCGGCTCGACGATAATCTCCAGGGTGATGGCGTTCATACTCTCCGGCATCGCGATCGGCATGATAAGGGCCGGCCTGATGGGCGCGTATATTGGTGGCTGAGCGCAGATGGTCAACAATGAAAAGAGCTGCACCTGATGGCGACATTTGGTAGCAAGAAACGCTTTTTAGCCACGTCACGTTTACAGAGAAGGGATGGCGATGATGGAGGCGAACGGCTCACTAAGGTGAGAATATGGACGTAAACACGATTCTGCTGATAATAGGCCTCATCCTCGCGTTCATAATGGCAATGAACTTGGGAGGGAACGACGCTGCGAACCCTACAAGTGCCGCTGTTGGCGCACGCGTGATGACTGTACGCAAGGCGCTCATTCTATTCAGCATCTTTGCACTGGTTGGAGCGCTGCTCCAGGGATTCATGGTGATGAAGACAATTGGAAAGGGGATTGTCCCAGAGATCGACGTGGCAGGCGCCCTTGCGATCATCTTGGCAGCGAATGTATGGATATTCTTCGCAACTATGAGAGGCATGGCGATATCGACGACCCATTCAGTAATATGCGCCGTCATAGGCTACGGGCTCGTCAGGTATGGCATTGAGGGGATCAGCCTGAATGTCTTCATTACGATCGTGACCAGCTGGGTGGCATCACCCATGTGCAGCCTGCTTCTTGCCATAGGCATGTACAAGCTGATTTCGAAGTATGCGGTAAAGTATGAGGGCAAGCCCGCAATAGACAAGTTCTTCAAGACCTTGTTAATATCCTCGCTCTGTATCTCGGCTTACTCTTTTGGAGCAAATGATGTGGCTAACGCCACAGGCATATACACCACAGTTGCGGCCCAGCTCGGGCAGATGCCTGATTCGTCTGCAATGATCATGCTCGCCATATTTGGCGTGGCGGGGATAATCGCCGGCGGCATGTTGTTCGGCCCCAAGGTTATAGAGACGCTAGCGTTCAGAGTGACGCGCCTCGATCTGACGACCGGGCTCGCATCCAGCCTCGCGAATGCGATGGTAGTATATCTCTTCACGACATTGCCATACATGATCTGGGGGTATGGGCTGCCCATTTCGACATCATATGCAGCAGTTGGCGCCATAATTGGGGCAAGCTTTGCTAGGAGCAGGAGGTCAGTGAATAAAGGGGTCTCCATCGCGCTGATATCTTACTGGATGATAACCGTGCCCGTCAACATACTATTAGCAGGCGGGATCTACTATTTGCTCGCATCAGTGATTTGAAGGGACAGGCGCACCTAAAAGGCGGCGTGGGCTCAACCCCTTCCGCGAAGGACCGCTATTGCCCTTATCACGTCCACGGTATCTTCCATCTTGTCAGAAGAGGACTCGATATTCTCGACCGCCTCCTTGAGCATCAGCCAGTCGCTGACGTGCTCGGCATTGTCACCCCACTTAAGTATCTTTGCAAGCATGTCAACGCGCATGTCGTCGATCTCCTCTTCAATGCGTTCGGTCAATGCAGCCTTGTCCGCAACGTCGCCGCTCCCGTTCGCAATAGCATCAACAGCCCTCATAAGCGCGGCGTTCTCCTCCACCAGCTTGTTAACTATTGCCCTGAGGCCGTCCTTTATTGAGACGGGTATCTTGGTAACATCGGTGTAGGAGAGCTTCCGCGTTGCAGACTTGAGGTGTGCAGCGATATCGTCGGCCGTTAGCACGAGCCTTATGATCTCGTCCTGATCCATGGGATGGAGCGAGGTCACCATCAGGTCGTCGATGAGCTTCCGCTTTATCACATCGGCCTCCCTCTCGCGCTCGACAACTTCCTGAGTATAGTGCTTAGCCTTGTCGAGATCGCCGTCACAGTATGCGTCCATGAATAGCTTGAACTGATTGGTTATGCCGAATATCTTTTCAAGGTGCTTTGCGCAGGCGGATATGATCTCCCTCTCGGCCTTCCTGCCCAACCAAGTACCGATATGACCGGAGCCAAGCATCATTGACACCTTTTTAAGAGTATCTTGGCAGATCCGCATATAAGAATTCCCCCTGTGGAAGAGGACGAGCGGTGTCAGCGTTAGCAGCACATTCGCCGAACCTTATGCGCGTATGCCGCCAAGTTTTTTATATAGTGTCGACCGAAAGTAGAAGCGATGAGGCTGCGATGGATTTCCTGAAGAATTGGGAGCCGAAGAAGGAGAAGTCGAAGATCAAGGGGCCTATAAAGCCCCAGCTCGACGAGGCGGTTAAGATAATCGGTGCGCAGATGCAGCATCTCGACATCAGAAACGCCCGGGTTCAGGAGTACGACAAGGCGCTCTTTGCCAAGGTCGTCGACTTTTATCACAATAGGGACATCGCCAGGGCCAAGATCTACGCAAACGAACTGACAGAGGTGCGCAAGCTGCTCAAGATAATAATGACTACCCGGCTTGCGCTGGAGCAGATCAGCGTGAGGCTGACCACGGTCAGGGAGTACGGAGATGTGGCGGCTAACCTCGCTCCTGCAATCAGGGCGGTCAATGAGATCTCCGGCGGGATATCAAGCATCGTGCCCGAGGCAGACATGTCGATGTCTCAACTTGGGGAGATCCTTCAGGGGGTCATGGTCGATGCCGCCCAAGGCGATCCCCTGACTACGCCGCAGCTCGGCAGCGAGGACGGGTCGGACATACTGAAGCAGGCGGCCATGATAGCCGAGGAGAGGATAGCCCGTACGCTTCCGGATGTCCCCAAGCTCGACCGGCACAGGGAGATGCTGGAGATATAGGGAAGGGCGCCAAGGCTAGGCGCCCGTCGCTCATTGACGACGCTCGCTTACCCCGAAGGGGTTCCCTTTCCGCTCGATGTTATCCCTTATCTCCGCGTGCCTCTTGGAGAGGTGCCCCCTGCGGACCAGCTTCCCTTTAAGGTGCTCCACCATCTTCGGGACATCAATCTCAAGCGGGCAGACCTCTTTGCACCTTCCGCACTTTGCGCATGCATCGATTGCCACCGCGACCGCTTCGTCTCCCCTTGTGAATGCACTCCAGACCATGCCTATGCCGCCGAAGTAGTTGTCCCCGAATGAGCCCCCTACGATGCGGTAAACAGGGCACTCGTAGAGGCACCCTCCGCACCTCAAGCAGTACAGTGCCTCCCTCAGAATCGGGTCCTTGGCCATCTCCGAGCGGCCGTTGTCGAGGAGGACCACGTGCAGCTCCTTCGGCCCGTGCGCGCCGTAGACTATCGTCTTCTCGATGTCGGCAGTCTTGCTGGGCCCCGTCACGAGCGAGACGTATGCCGAGATGAGGACGCCCGTGGCGTAGGGCGGCAGCGTCTGCACAACCTTGAAGGCGTCCGAGAGGGTCGGCACGACCTTCTCGATGCCGGTTATGGCTATGTGGATGGGGGGCGCGTTGCTGACGAAGCGGGCATTGCCCTCATTCTCGATTATGAAGAGCGTGCCGGTCTTCGCCGAGACGACGTTCGCGCCGGTTATCCCCACATCGGCGTTGCAGAACTTATCGCGCAGGAACTCCCTGGCGACCCCCACGAGGGAGGGTATGTCCGATGGAACGTCGCGACCCAGGAGCTTGGAGAACGTCTGTGCCACCTCCTCCCTCGGGACATGCACCGACGGATTGATGATGTGGGTCGGCTTCTCCCTCCTCAGCTGGATGATGAACTCACCGAGGTCGGTCTCATAGACATCGTTCCCAGCTGCCTCGAGTGCGCCGTTAAGATGAATCTCCTCGCTCGTGAGCGACTTCGACTTGACCACGAGCCTGCCGGTGCCCACTATCGAGCAGAATATCCGCTGCGCCTCAGCCGCATCCCTCGCCAAGTACGGGATGCCCTTGACATCGGCAATCGAGTCCATCGCCTGGCGCGCCAGTTCGCCCATCCTGCTTATTGACTCCTCCTTGATCCTGCGGACCTCCTTGCGCATCTCCTCCATCTCGGGCAGCCGCTTGAGGGCGACCTCCTTCGCGGCGGTGTATGCTGCAACCGCCCGATCTATGCCTAGCCTGCGCCGCGGGTCGCTCATCCACTCCGAGAACTCCTTCCTCTTCGGGTCGATCCGGTCATTGTTCATCAAGAACCCCTCCATGATCTCAGCAGGAACTCAGGCAGATCAATGACCTCAGCGCCCCCTGCCGCATTAAGGCTATAGTTGCAGAATGGGCACGAGGTTATGATGATGCTGGCGCCAGTCTCCTTGAGCGGGGCGCCTGTGATCCCTCTTGCGACCTCCAGTGCGATCTCAGGGAAGGCCGACCTGACGCCACCGCCTGCGCCGCAGCACAATGCCTTAGAGCGGTTGTACTTGAACTCGACCAGATCAGCGCCTGGAACCATCCTTATTAGCGCCCTTGGCTCGTCGTAGACGCCCATATGCCTGCCTAGGTGGCACGGATCATGATACACAACCCGCGCCCGGATAGGGTGCATATTGCCTTCCATCGCCGCCCTCCTGCCGTAAAGGAACTGCGAGATGTGCATGACCCTGAACGGCGCTCTGCCGACGATCTTCGGGTATTCGGATGACATCGTCTTGAAGCACCCAGGGCAGCTCGTGACAATCTCAGAGTAACCGAGCGAGGATATCCTGTCCGCGTTCATGATTACAAGCGACCTTGCGGCATCATACTGCCCGGTCCTAAGCAAGACCGAGCCACAGCACCCCTCCTCGCCGCCGAGCGTGTCATAATCCACTCCGAGGAGCCCAAGCAGTGCCTCGGTAGAGTCTGCGATCGACTTCATCTTTAGCCTCGACATGCACCCCTTCCAGTAAAGGATCTTGCCAACCATAGCCATCATAACCAGTGATCAGGAATGTAAGATGATTGCAGTAAAGCCCTTAAAAATACATTGCATGCCTGCCGCTCGCGCCCTTTGGACTTAAATGCCCATGAACCGGCGCCCCTTCACGCTCATATTCGACTCCTTTGCGAGCGCCTCGTATAGCTCCCGTTGCCTGGATGTCAGCCTATCCGGGATGGCCACATTGACCCTTACCATAAGGTCGCCCTTCCCGAAGCCGTTCAGCCTCGGCAGGCCCTTGCCCCTCAGCTTTATAATAGTTCCCGGCTGCGTGCCGGCAGCAATGCTGACGGGCTGAGCCCCTTCAAGCGTCGGCACATCGATATCTGCGCCGAGCGCTGCTTGTGGGGCACCTATAGACAGATCGTAGATGATGTTCGCCCCATCCCTCTTGAAGCTCGGGTGCGGCAACACCCTGACCTGCACATAGAGGTCGCCGGGGGGTCCGCCGTTGGGCGATGCGTCCCCCTCGCCGCGCAACCTCAGCTGAGCGTCGTCACCTATGCCAGCCGGAACCTTGACCAGAATGCGCCGCTTCGCGCGCTGCATCCCGCTGCCCCTGCAGTCCCTGCAAGGCGCTTCTATCGTGCTGCCCGCGCCTCTGCATGCCGGGCATGGCGTCACCTGGACGAACCTCCCAAAGCCGCTCGATATGACACGCTGGACCTGCCCGGTTCCTCCACATCTCGAACATGGCTTCGGAGTCGTCCCCGGTGCGGCGCCTGTTCCGCCGCAGGTAGCGCACCTCTCGGTACGGGGCGTTTGAATCTCCTTCTCGGTACCGCGCGCAACCTCCTCGAGCGTTACCTCCAACTCGGCGAGCAGGTCGTTTCCGCGGCTCGCGCGCCTGCCGTAGCCCCCGCGCATGCCTCCTCCACCGAAGAAGAAGTCGAATATGTCCCCCAGCCCGCCGCCGAATATGGACTCGAAGTCGGCACCCCTGAAGATGTCCTCGGCGGAGTACTGCTGGCTGAAGCCCGCGTGGCCCAGATTGTCGTACTGGCCCCGCTTCTGGTCGTCAGATAGGACCGCATATGCCTCGGATATCTCCTTGAACTTCTCCTCAGCCCCAGGCGACTTGTTCCGGTCGGGGTGGTACTGCATCGCCAGCTTGCGGTAGGCATCCTTTATCTGATCCTTCGTCGCACCCTTCTGGACGCCCAGAACCTCGTAATAGTCCCTCTTGCCAGACATTCCTCGGACCCACCCACATGATGCTGAGGAGTTATTTCAGCTTTGCTAGGATAAAAAATTGCTTGTCCCGGGTATTTGCCCGGGTTTTTGACGCCGCTGCCATCACCCTCGCAGGCAGGCCACAATCCGTCCGCTCACTTCACCTTGTAGTCAGCGTCGACGACGTTGTCGCCACCCTGACCGGAGCCCCCCGACGGCGGTGGCTGCTGGCCAGGCTGGGCGCCCTGCTGGGGACCGGCCCCCTGCGCCTGCTTCTGCTTCGCCGCCTCCGCGGCCGCCTGCTGGTAGATCTTGGTTCCGATGTCCTGGAGCACCTTGGTCAGGTCCTCGCTCTTTGCCTTGATCTTCGCCATGTCGGACCCTGCTATCGCCTCTCTGAGAGCGGTGATGCCAGAGTCTATCTTCGCCTTATCGTCGGAGGATAGCTTTGACTCCAGGTCCTTCTTCGTCTTCTCGGCAGTGTATACGATGTTGTCCGCCTGGTTCCTCAGCTCCGCCTCCTCCCGCTTCTTGCGGTCCTGCTCGGAGAACTGCTCAGACTCCTTCACCATGCGCTCCTTCTCCTCCTTGGAGAGCTTCGTGGATGCGGTGATGGTTATCCTCGCCTCCTTTCCGGTGCCCCTGTCCTTCGCGGATACGTTGAGTATGCCGTTGGCGTCGATGTCGAAGGAGACCTCGATCTGTGGCACGCCCCGCGGTGCCGGCGGTATCCCCTCAAGGTTGAACTGGCCCAGCGAGACGTTGTCCCTCGCCATTGCCCGCTCGCCCTGCAGGACGTGTATCGTGACCGCCGTCTGGAAGTCTGCTGCAGTCGAGAAGGTCTGGCTGCCCTTAGTTGGTATCGTTGTGTTCCGCTCGATGATCTTGGTGAAGATGCCGCCCAGCGTCTCCACTCCCAGCGAGAGCGGCGTCACGTCGAGGAGCAGGATGTCCTTGACCTCCCCTGAGAGCACCGCGCCCTGTATCGATGCGCCTATGGCAACGCATTCCATCGGGTCAACGCCCCTCTCCGCGGGCTTGTTCATCACCCTCTCGACGAAGCGCTGGACTATCGGCATCCTTGTCGTTCCACCGATGAGTATGATCTTGTCGACCTGCGCAGGGGTGAGCTTCGCATCCTCGAGCGCCCTCATGAGCGTCCGCTCGGTCTTCTGGACGATCGGAGTCGCGAGCTCCTCGAGCTTAGTTCGGGTTATCGTCATGTGCAGGTTCTTAGGTCCTGAGGCGTCGGCGTATATAAACGGCAGGTCGATGTCGGTAGACATCAGCGTCGAGAGCTCGATCTTGGCCCTCTCCGAGGCCTCCTTGAGCCTGGCCATCGCCATCCTATCGTTGCGGAGGTCGATGCCAGTCTGGCGCTGGAACTCGGCTGCCACGAAATCGACTAGTGCTCTATCAATGTCGGAGCCACCGGTCTGAGTGTCACCGCTAGTCGACAGTACCTGGAAGACGCCCTTGCCGAAGTCCATGATGGTCACGTCGTGTGTTCCGCCGCCGAAGCTGAAGACCATGATCTTCATGTCCTTGTCTAGCTTGTCAATGCCAAAGGCGAGGCACGCGGCGGTCGGCTCGTTGATTATCCTCATGACTTCGAAGCCGGCTATCTCACCGGCGTCCTTGGTCGCCTGGCGCTGGTTGTCGTTGAAATGGGCGGGAACAGTGATGACCGCCTTCCTGACGGTCGTGCCAAGGTATGTCTCGGCGTCCTTCTTTATCTTCTGTAGCACAAAGGAGGAGATCTGCTGCGGCGTGTACTCCTTGCCGAAGATGTTCACCTTCGCGTCGGTGCCCATCTTGCGCTTCACCTCGTAGACGGTGCCTTCAGGATTGGCAGTGGCCTGCCTCTTGGCAGGCTCGCCGACCAGCAGCTGGCCGTCCTTGGTGAATGCGACGACTGAAGGGAACATCTTGCCGGCGGCCGTTGGACCCTCTGCGCTCGGGATGACGGTCGCTCTGCCGCCCTCAAAGACAGCGGCGGCCGAATTTGTTGTGCCTAGGTCTATGCCTAGGATTTTTTCGCCTGGTTGTACTTTACTCATGTGAATTTACCCCTTGACTCTTTGACCCTGATTCAACATTTGATTCGGATTCTAGTTTTGAATCCTTTTCAGCTTCAATAACAGCCCCTGCTGCTTGCCCTAAGCCGCAGCCGCCCTTGCCGGCAGCGACAGGCTTGACAGCGACACGGACCATGCTCGGCCGGATCACCTTATCCATGAGCATGTATCCCTTCCGGACCTCCTCGACGACGGTGCCTTCCTTTAGTTCGTCGGTCTCGACGCGCCCGACCGCGGCATGCTTCGACGGATCGAACTCGTTGTATAGGGCGCAGATCGCGGTGACCCCCTCCTGCTCCATCACTTTCTTGAGCTTCTTGAGAGTCATCTCGACCCCCTGAACTATAGCGTCCGATGTGCCATGCTTCGCAGTCCTCAGCGCCAGCTCCAGCTCGTCTACGGTCTCCAGCAACGAGCAGAGAAGGCCCTCGTTGGCGTACCTGCGCATGTCGTCGAGCTGCCTGTCGGTCCTGCGCCTGAGGTTCTCATAGTCGGACTGCATATACTTCAGCCTGACGGCAAGGTCCTCGGAGCGCGCCTTCTCGTCGTTGTATGCCTTGATCATGACTTCCAGCTGCCCCCTCATCTTGGCCAGGTCTGACTCCTTGGCCTTCGGCGACTGCTGCTCCGGCGCCTGAGGCGGGGGTTTCGATTGCGGTTGAGGCTTCTGCTTCTCCGGGCTGTTCATTGCGACTCCCCTGTGTCAAATTTGAGGCTATTATATCGCTTTGCGATATATAAACTTTGAAAAGAGGTATATATTGACTCTGTTTTTCGAGGGTGGCACATGAGACGGCAGGTTATTTATGGGGGTTTGGCGATATTGTTGCATGGTGCGAATCATGGTCCCAACTCCGTCTGAGCTCGTTGACTCTTGCATATTCTGCGGCATCTGCTCTGAGGTCTGCCCATTCTACAAGGCCACCGACGACCTCAAAAACGGCGCCATGGGAAAGGTGGAGGCGGCCAAGACGCTCTTTTCAGGGAAGGCGTTGAGTGAGGCGGAGATGAAGACGCTACTCCTCTGCACGAGGTGCGACCAGTGCCTCGGTGTCTGCCCCGTCAACATACCCGTCTCGGATATAGTGCAGGGGGCTAGGGCGGAGCTACGGAAGGCAGGGAATGTTCCTGATAAGTACAGGACGATTGCCGATGCGATAATCAAGGCGGGATCCCCGATGGGGGCGCCTGCTGAGAAGAGGCGCGCCTGCATTCCAGACGGGTATAAGCTGCCGGAGAAGGCGAAGTACCTCTACTACACGGGCTGCTGGTCTGCTTTGAGGCTCCCCGAGACGTCAAAGGCGACGATGGAGCTGCTGAGGAAGGCGAATGTGGACTTCACTACGCTGGGCGAGAGGGAGTGGTGCTGTGGGCTCTTCCTGATCGACACCGGCATGATGGATGAGAGCAAGAGGCTGGCAGAGGCTAACACGCTCCTCCTCGAGTCGACCGGGGCGGAGATTGTCATCTGCGAGTGCCCTTCGTGTCACGATGTCTTCAAGGGGATCTACCCCAAGCTCTTCAGGCAGCCGAAGTACCGCGTCGTGCACATATCGGAGCTGCTCAAGGAGCTCATCGAGTCCGGGCGGCTAAATGTCAAGAAGGATGCGGCTAGGAAGGCGATCTATAAGGACCCGTGCCCGCTCGTAAGGAGGCACGGCATATCGGAGGAGCCCAGGGCGGTCGTCTCAAGCTGCGCATCGCTTATGGAGTTCGACGACAACAGGGACAACGCGCTCTGCTGCGGCGCACCGGCAGGTGTGAAACCGGTATACCCGGAGATTGCCAACAGGCTGGCCCAGATGCTGCTCGACGAGGCTAAGAAGAAGGGGGCGGACGAGATCACGCTAGGCTGCGTCTTTTGCCTATACCATATGGCAGGTGCCACCAAGGAGCCTGAAAAATATCCAAAGATGCTGACGCTCTCGCAGCAGGTCAAGGAAGCACTGAAAGGGTGAGCGCATAGTGGATTCGGAACGTCCTCCGTTGAGGAGCGCCGGGCGATGGTACTGCGCTCGTGATATCGTGCAATGCCGGTGTGGGGAGGTCTTTCGAGCATGTGATGCGCAGGGGAGCGTGCCTCAGGCAGTCCCCCTCTTGAACTTCTGGCTTAGCGGGACCCTCTTCCCGTCCTTCACGTAGCTGATCGTTGTGTTCAGCCGCACCATCATGCCCAGGCTGTGGAATAGGTCATAGAGGTCCTCTCCAGGTATGTCCTCGTTTAGCTGGCCGGTCCGGTAAAGGTTGGCGATGTACTTGACGACATCCATGGTAGGCTTGGGATATTGAAAGAGGGCGGCGTCGAGTACCTCCTGCCCCCTACCGAGCAGCTTCGACCTTACGAAATTCAGGTCGTCCTCAGGCTTCGGCTTCTGCGGGGCGCTCTTCGCCTCCGCCGCCTGCCTTTCGATAATAGCGCGCTTGCGCTCGTACTCCTGCATCTTGCGTCGCTTTATAGCTTCAAGCTCGTCTGCGTCGCGGTCAGGCATGTTGATGACCCCTAAAGACTGTGCGATCGTGCACGGAATCTGAATGGATGAAACGTCGGGATAAATCTAGCGGTAACATCGAACCGCGAGTGGGAATGGTAAAAAAAAGAAAAAAGGAGTTACCTGAACCCTCCGCTGACCAGATAGTCCGTAGCTCCAACGTTCATAATTGGCGTGACGACAAGCACGACGTAGCTCGGCGCCTTGGCGTAGGCGAGCATTGAGCCCACGTTGTATTTGTTCAGCGACAGGTCAACAGGCAGGTATCTCCACCTTCCGAAGAGGTACACCGCCTGCACCATGGAGACCTCGAAGTCCGCTGCAGGGTAGTCGTTGCCCTGCAGTGCCACGGAGTTGCCGCTGACCTTGACGTCGCTGACGTACCAGCCCTCATATGATGTGTACCAGTCTGTGAAGTACCTGAAGGCGATCATCACGGTCTCGCCCGCGTAGTCGCTGAGGTCGAAGGTCATGGAGACCCAGCCAGGGAATCCAGGGCTCGTGCCGGTCAGACCGGGCAGGTTCTCGGTCACTGTGGGGTGCGCGTCCATGTCAGCATCGTAGGTCGTATATGCATTCTCGAGCGATGTCCAAGTGCTGCCTCCGTCGGTTGAGACCTGCACGAAGCCGAAGTCCCAACCCTCCTCGATGTCGTACTTGGTGCTGAAGGCCAGGACGGGGTTGGACGGGTCGACATATGCGGTCCCGGTCAGGGAGACATCGATAAGGTCTGCCCCGGATCCGGAGTACCAATAGCCGGTGTACCGCCACCCGTAGACCGAGTATGGGCTCCCTGCGAAGCTGACGCGACCGATCTTGTTCCAGTCGGTGAACTTGATGTAGTCTGAGCCGTACGGCCCGATTAGCGAGATGCCTGTGTCGTCGCCATAGTACGTGATCGTCGTGTTGAATTGAGAACCGGCCATCGCAAGGACCGAGCCGCTGAGAGCGTATGTCCTTATGGGGATTATGTCGGGGGCGTTCAGGTCGAGGCTGTCGTAGTTGTACAGGCCGAGACCGAAGTTGTCGGATCTTATGAGGTTTGCCAGCCGCCAGTCATGGAAGACGCCGTCGAAGGTCTTGCGGTAGCCGAATGCCGAGAGTGCGTTGTTGATCCCCGCTATCCCCGGTATGCCCTGCTGCATGAAGTAGCTGATCAGCGCCGAGCCCCCGTAGTGGTCGCTGAGGTACACCGTGAAGAGCGCCGCGGCGCCATAATCGGCGAGTATGTTGATGTCGCCCTGGTCGCCCCAGAGCGTGAGGGAGTTGTCGGGGGTCGCAAAGTATGAGTTCAGGTAATTGGCGTCGATGCCGTATCCGCACAGTAGCTCGGCGTACATGCTGCAGCCCTCGTTGATGAAGAGGTCGTCGAGGGGCTGCAGGTCGTCGTGGATGTTGTGCTGGAACTCGTGCGCAGTGGTTGACTCGTAGACGTGGGGCCGGGTCACGTAGAGTTCAGGCTTCTCGGCGAACCACTGGGTCCCGTAATCGCCTAGCCTCTGCCACCAGCGCCAGCAGTCGATGTGTATTATGTTCCGGTCATAGTAGTAGTTGTAGCTGGGGCTGAAGAACCCCGCGACGTAGGACGGATAGCTTGGGTCATAGTAGTTGTTGTCGACGATGTTGTAGACCTTGATCATTATCCGCTGACCGTTGTCCGTGGCGGTCCAGTTCCAGTACTCCTCCGGCCAAGAGAGGTACTCGAATATGGTATCGTTCCCGTACCTGTCAAACGGAGCCCCGAAGTACAGCGTGTCGCTCGGGTAGATGACGCTGTTGAACTCGTCGGCGAGATACTGGCACATCGCATCGGTGATCATCGTGTTGTACGGGTCGTCGTTCCTTGGGTCGCCGGGCAGGAACGACAGATCATCGGCAGTCCAGATCTCGACGTTTCCGGAGACCGCCCTGAGAGTCAGCGTGCCATCGCCCGAGGCGCTCTCCATCTCGATCAGCCAGTCCCATGCCTTCGTCCCGATCGGAGGCGTCGACTCGAAGTCCTCAAGCGTTGCATAGGCGCTCCCCGAGCCGCCGTATGATATGGCGCCCAGCGTGGGCAGGTCTGCCACGCCCGCCTGCTTCGTCCTCCAGTCTGCCGGCGCATAGTCATAATAGTCGACGGTCGAGGTGCCGGCGCGGACGCATGTGCCCGAAAAAAAGAGCGGGCTGAGCATCAATATAGCGAGCAAAATGCCTGTTTTTCTCATGGTATCCCCTCGTGCAGTTGAAAATATGCTCTGCATTCAGGTTTTATTTAGCGATTTCCAACAGATGATGATCGACCAAGGGAAGATCGATTGACTCCAGCTACATATCTACTTCTGCCCCTTGCGGTGCCTCGACTCAAAAGGCGGCACGTAGTCAGGCAGGTCCGGATTGCCCTTCGAGTAGTGGCAGCAGACGGTCTGCCCCTCCATCGAGGCCCACCTCTCCTCGGGCACCAGCTTGTAGTACTCCCTAAGCTCTCTCCTTTCGTACTCGCCGCCACCCCCAGACCGCTTCTTCGAGAGGAACTTGAAGGCGAGTATGAGCCTCCGCTGAGGGTACCTCTTGAATCCGTTGATGAGGAAGATGTCCCTGCGGATCTGGTCCCAGTCGACGTAGAGGTGGTCCTTCGCCCCGGCCTTCGCCTCAACGACGTCCAGCTCGCCGGTCGCATCGTTGGTCGCCATCACGTCTGGAAGGTATGCGCTATTCCCTCCGGTCCTGTACGACCACCAGCCGGCGTCCCTGTAACGCTTGACCAGGTCGCGCTCGAACCCCTGCCCCCGGCTCTTGCGTATCCGCGAGATGTGGACGGCGGTGTCAGGCATTGCCCGCATTTCCCCCAGGGCCAGGCGGGATTCCCTTCCTGAAGAAGCAAGCGTAATAGAGGAGCGCGGCGATGGTCTTGGAATCCTCGATCTCATTCACCTCTATCATGCGGAGGGCGTCCGCAAGCGGGACGAGCGAGCACTCCACGAGCTCGTCGTCCTTCGGGTTCGGCTGACCGCGCCTTATGCCCTCCGCCAGGAAGACGTGTATGATCTCCTTGCTGTACCCGGGCGCGGCGTAGAACTTGAAGAGCTGCTTCATCGCACTAGCCTTGTATCCAGTCTCCTCCTCCAGCTCCCGCATCGCGCAGTCCTCGGGCGCCTCGCCCTCCTCGCGGGTCCCCGCCGGGACCTCCCAGAGGACCTTCCGTGCGGCATGGCGGTACTGCCGCTCTAGCAGTATCTTGCCGTTGTCGGCCGCTATGATCGCAACGGCCCCCCTGTGGACGACGATCTCCCTCTCGGCGATTTTGCCGTTGGGGAGCATGACCCTGTCGACGTCGACCAAGAGCAGGCTCCCCCTGTAGGCGCGCGAGGTGGACGTTACGATCTCTGCCTTCATCTTGTCGGCGGCTTCGCTGCCATCGTAGCCGTAGCCGAGGGCAGATCGGGTTCCTGAGCCGGCGCCATTACCTTCCGTCATTTTGCACTCGCCCTCACCTTTGACTCGAGCAGCTCCCAGAGCCAGTCCGCAAACTCCCGCGGGCTCTTGGTCTGGAGCAGCACCTCGCCGGGCCCGGTTATCCTCGTCGCCAGCCCTTCGCCGCCTAGGATAGCAGACTTCAGACCGCCGACCTTCTCTATGCTGTACTTGCATGTGCTACTGAACGCCACGAGGTGGAAGTTGTCGACCAACAGCTGCTCACCCGGACCCAAGATGTGCCTGTCGATCGCGCCGAAGGTGTTGATAAAGAGGTCCCCCACGCCGGAGACCTTGATCATGAAGAGCCCCTGACCGAAGATCCCCTTGGTGAAGCCCTGCCAGGATACATCCAGCTCGACCTTGGGGGAGGAGACGACGTAGGACTCCTTCCGTATTATCCAGCCGTTGTTGCCGTCCAAGCCCAAGTGGTCTATGTCGCCAATCGGCGCCGAGACGAAACCGATCTCAGCTGGACCGCCCTTCGCAGTGTACTCGTTGACCCAGAACGACTGCCCGCCAAGGAGCTTCAGCCCCAAGGAGCCGAGGAGGCCAGACCTCGCCTTTGTGCGGATCTGGATGTTCGGGCTCATGTAGGTCATCGCGCCCGACTCCCCGATGATCGACTCGCCGTCGTTCAGCCTTATTGCGACGAGCGAGTACGAGGGCTTGAACTTGATCTCGTAATCCATTGGAATTGCCTCGCCTAGAATGGAAAAAATGCGGCATTTAAGGATTGTTAGGGCAGCTGCCGAAACATCACGGTCTATACCCACGAAGCGCAGACTGCGGGCAGATGCGCCGCGTCACGCCTTCGGCTTCTTCCTCGCCGTCACGATGCTTATGACGTCTCGGTCCCTGAGCGTGTAGTCGTTGGGCAGACGGAAGCCGCTGGTGGCGTCTATCGCATACAGGAAGCCGTCGGCCAGATGGGTGTGGACCGCCTTCGCCAGGTCGAGGGGCGTTGAGCCGTGCGGGAGCATGTAGGCGTCCGGCAGGACGTTCCCCTTGCTGTCGGAGTATTTCTTTGCGTCCTCGACAGGGTAGATGACATTCATCTTCATGAGCTTGAATATCGCGGCGGACATCGCGAGGTCGACCCCAGTCCTGAGCCACTTGTCGAGCATCCTGCCCCTGACGTAGTCGAGAGCCCACTTCTGCTTGGCGCTGAGCATCGAGGCGTCCTTGATCCTGAAGATCTCCTCGCCCGGGATATACGATATCAGCCCCAGCTTCTCAGCCCTCCTGAGCACCAGCTCGACGTCGGCTGAAACTGGCACGACGAACGCCTCCCCGAATGTCTCCTGGAGCCCCTTGAAGTTCCGCTCGGAGACGGGCATGTCCATCTTGTTGGCGACGATTATGGTCGGCTTGGAGAGGTACCTTATCTCCGAGGCGAAAGCCCTGAAGTCCTCGTCCTCCCACTCGCCGAACTCGACGCCGCTGAGCTTGGTCCTGGACAGCGCATCGGCAATGTTCTTCTCGGTGACCTTTATCCCCGAGAGGATCTCGAAGAGCGCCTTGCCAAGAGGCATCGACTTGGCCTCAATCAGCCTCGAGACTTTCTCGGCGTTCTCGACGAGGTTCTTGGTGTACCACTTGATTATCTCCTCCTCGATGTCGTAGTAGTCCGCCAGGGGGGAGCCCAGGCCCGGCTCGCAGATCTTGCCATTCGAGTCTATGCTCCCCGAGGCGTCAACGACATGGAGGAGGACATCGGCCTGCGCGGCGATGGATATGAACTGTATCCCAAGCCCCGCGCCCTCCGAGGCGCCCTTTATGAGACCTGGCAGGTCGATCACCTCAACCGGGATGAAGCGCCAGCCATCGATGCAGGTGGAGTTCTTCGGCGTATCCTTGACGCCCAGCTCCCTGCAGACGCAGGCGGTCTTGAGGTATCCCACGCCGTACGTGGGGGTCTTTGTTGTGAACGGGTAGTTGGAAATCTCGGCGTTCAGCATCGTGACCGCGTTGAAGAATGTGGTCTTTCCGGCGTTAGTCTTGCCTATTATCCCAACCTTCAGCACAAGAAGACCTCAACACTACTTGATCCGTGGGGCAATATATCGCCTTCTGTATCAAACAGGATGGGATTGCCGGCAGAAACTACCATCTGACACAGGATACCGCTTGTTACTGCATTTTTTGGATGGCCAGGTCGTTCATCAATTTGAAGATAGCACTATTTTCCGCGTAAGATAGACTGTGTCCTTTCTACCTTTACGAACGGAACGTCGTTCAAGAAGGCCACCCGCATCGTCATCGAGCTTATGTTGATCCCTTCCTCGACCAGGCAGTTGTAAAGCGCAGTTATGCATTGAGTCCCATTATGCTCAGGACAGCATACTGCTTCCCCACTCAAAGTGGGGCATGCAGAGGAGAGGCATGTTAGAGCGGGCACAGCAGGATAAACTGATTAATTGTAGGCATAAAAAAAGGGCGGGGCGGATTTAGCTCAATGATAAGTGGTGCCGATATCGTGTGGCATCTTTAGCATTGTACCAGTGATAAGGCGGGCTTCTTGGGAAAGAGCAATAAGAAAGGCGCCCCGTTAAGAAATATGTGATTGTTATGGAGATCAAGGACATCACTGGGAAGGAATTCGAGTCTGTTGACAAGACGGTCGCGCTGCTACCGGTCGGGAGCATAGAGAGGCACGGTGATCACCTGCCGCTGGGTACCGACGGGGAACTCCCATCTTTCATCGCCAGGGAGGCGGGGAAGAGGCTGGGCTGCATCGTGCTGCCGACGGTCTGGTACGGCTCGTGCAACGCCATGCGTCCATTCCCGGGCACCTTTGATTTGGACCAGGACGCCATATACAAGTACATTGCATCGATAATCACGGAGGCGGAGAGGAACGGCATAAGGCTGCTCGTGATACTGAACGGGCACGGAGGGAACG